>JAFTVH010000043.1 GCA_017465845.1 Lachnospiraceae bacterium
AATCCGGTCATATCAAAAGAGGTAGCGGCAAAGATTGGTCTCTCCCTTTGCGGGGAGAGTGGATTGAAATCCGGTCATATCAAAAGAGGTAGCGGCAAAGATTGGTCTCTCCCTTTGCGGGGAGAGTGGATTGAAATGCTTTATGCTCCACCTGTTTCTTAATATATTGCGTCTCTCCCTTTGCGGGGAGAGTGGATTGAAATCCATACATTCTCTTCGGGTTTCGTGTAATTTTCTGTCTCTACGAATCGGGGCATGGTAGCACCATTTTGCTGTATATGTCAAAATCCAAATGTTTAAATGTACCATGGCACAATTTAACAGAAAAGGTAATGCATTTTGGACACTGGAACATTTTTTTTCTGTATACATCCAAAAGCATGACGAAGCAGATATCAACAGAACACTATCATTTGGAAAATTGTGGTCGGTCCACCTTAAAGGAGACAACTCTGTAGATTAACTGACATTGACGGCTGAATAGTAACCACGCTTACAGACGCTTTAAGCAGTGTCCTTGACAATATTTCATGACGATTGTATAATTATGCACATC
The DNA here is from genome assembly GCA_017465845.1 of Lachnospiraceae bacterium. Taxonomy (GTDB): domain Bacteria; phylum Bacillota; class Clostridia; order Lachnospirales; family Lachnospiraceae; genus Acetatifactor. The sequence goes on from JAFTVH010000043.1 coordinate 557, forward strand.
AGTAATGAGTTACGTTCATAACTATTTTATGCAGACAATAACTGAGAGCATCAAAGGAACGTAGTTTCTAATAGAGAAGGCTATATTTCTAATTACATATAAAGAGAAAGGGATTATTAAACCATGAAAATAACAGATGTAAGACTGGGCATTTTGTCTGTTCCTTTGAGAGTGCCTTTTAAGACAGCACTCCGTTCTGTATCCAGTGTAGAAGATATTATTGTAGAAATCTATACCGATACCGGTCATGTGGGATATGGTGAGGCACCGCCTACCGGCGCAATTACCGGAGATACTACTGGTGCTATTTTGGGAGCACTGCGAGATCATATCATCAAGACCATTGTTGGCAGAGAAGTAGATGAATTTGAGGAACTGCTTCAGGCGCTGAATAAGTGTGTTGTGAAAAATACAAGTGCTAAGGCTGCAGTAGATATGGCCCTCTATGATTTATATGGTCAACTGTATAAGATTCCTGTATACAAGATGTTGGGTGGAAGCCGCAAAAAAATTGTTACTGACATCACCATCAGTGTCAACGACCCGGAAGAAATGGCCAGAGATACCAAAGATGCCATTGCCAGAGGTTATGATACTTTGAAAGTAAAGGTGGGGGTAAATCCTGACCTGGATATCGCACGTCTCACTGCAGTAAGAGAGGCAGCCGGTCCCAATACTCTGCTTCGTATTGATGCCAATCAGGCTTGGAGTCCTAAACAGGCAGTGCGCCTCCTAAATCAAATGCAGGAAAAAGGATTAGATATCGAATTTGTGGAACAGCCTGTTCCTGCTCATGATTTTGATGGAATGAAATATGTAACGGAACGTTCATACGTGCCTGTAATGGCGGATGAGAGCGTATTTTCACCGTCAGATGCTGTGAAAATCATGCAAATGGGTGCAGCAGATCTGGTAAATATCAAGCTGATGAAATGCGGTGGCCTGTACAATGCGCTGAAGATTGCTTCTGCGGCAGAAGTATACGGTGTGGAATGTATGATTGGCTGTATGCTAGAGGCTAAAATCAGTGTTAATGCCGCAGTGCATCTTGCATGTGCTAAGAATATTATTACTAAGATTGACTTAGATGGGCCTGTACTTTGCAAAGAAGATCCTATTCTGGGTGGTGCAGTGTTCAAGGAACAGGAGATTACGGTTTCTGATGAGCCGGGACTTGGTATTAAAGGCATTCAAGGACTGAAGTATTTAGAGTAATCGACAATCTTTTTTTAGCTGGTATTTTAACAAGATTGGATATGATTTTAAGGGAATCATTTGTATGTAAGTTAGAAATAGAAGTCGCTATGGAGAATAAATAATCAAATCATCCATAGCGACTTCACTTTTATCATATTTTATCTTTTCTATATTTCAATCCACATCACAATTAATGATGACTATATGATTATATATTGTTTATATTTAAAATGCAATACATAATATAAAAATTCATAGACAAGATTAAATAAATTGACACGAAAAGAGCTATATGGTATTGTTAATGCAGAATTAGCGTTAAGAGTTGTAAAAATTGAATAGATAGAATATAATTTTATGTAATTCTAATATAAATTATGAAGACAAGCCAATCTACCAGTATGATATTGTTTATGCAAGAAAGCCGTACACACCGACACTGAGGTGACCAATGCGAAAATCATTGCAGAAAGAGATGACTGGCAATCGATTTATGCATTCAGCGCTTCAGATATTACATTGCTTTCTATACTTATGATGGCGCATGCAAGGGAAAAGACGGAACCCATAGAAGCAGGGTGAGTTATGCGATTGCCAATGCGGTAGAAGGTGTCTTGAACAGATTTCATGAATATCTTGAAGATACAAGCCGATACGAAGGAAGAGGTATGAACCAATGCAGGAATGGGAAGGAAAATTTGATGACCTGGCACTGAGCCGCGGAAAAGGATTGTGGAAGGAAAGCAAAGTAACAGACATCAAAAAAACTGATTCAAATATTACAGCGACTGTCATGGGAGTGCCGAGGTACGAGATCTCAATGGCCATGAAAGGAAATGTCCCTTTCAGAATGAAATGTCAGTGCCCAAAGTTCAGAAGCGGAAGAAACTGCGAGCACATGGCAGCAGTATTATATGCAGTATATGGTGACCCGGAAGGCGAACGAAAAGAAAGAGAAGCCATTCGGGAAGCTGAGGAAAGAGAACGCAGAAAAGCAGAGCGGATGGAGGCAAGGCGCCGTGAACTGGAGCAGCAGGCCAGGGAGCAGGCTCGGTTAGAGGAAGAAAAGCGTGCAGCGCAGGAGAAGAAGGCAGCCGAGGAAGCAGCAGAGAAGGAGAAGCGTGCAGCTGAGGAAGCAGCAGAAAAGGAGAAGAAAGCAGCTGAAGAAGCGGCAGAAAAGGAACGCAAAAGGCAGGAGGTCGCTGAGAAAATAGCCAGACGGGAAGCTGAGAAAAAGGCAAAGAAAGCCGAACGTAAGAAAAAGCGTGCCGAAGCAGAAGAAGCTCTGAGACAGGCGATGGAAGAAGCAGCCCAGTTGAAAAAAGAGGAGGAGCTAAAAAGGCAGCAGGAGGAAGCTGAGAAAGCTATCATGGAAGAGAAAAGAAAAACCAAAGAGGAAGCCGAAAGAAAGGCTGCGCAGGAAGAAGCGCTTCGAAAGAAGGAAGAAAAAGTTCAGGCTGCCATCTCCAGGAAAAAGGGCGAACTTATGGAAGAAGAAAACGATGATGAGCAGGACGAAGAGTACTGCTACTTTGATTTTGATAAAATCAGAAAATCCATGGGGCTGTCTGATAAGAAACGCAAAGAGGGACAGGAACTGGCGCGTACCGGAAAAGTTCATCTGGATAAGGTGACAGACGGATATTTGAGTGACGAGAATGGCGGAATGGTCATTGAGGCGCGAGGCATCGGAATACTTAACGGACGAGAATTTATTGTCCGTATGCTGCTGGACAGATGTGAAATCCGCAGCTCCTGGTGTGAATGCCCTGATTGTAGGAGGCGGCCTTATTGGGAACGAGACGAAGGGTGCAAATATCGGGCAGGACTTTTAGAGGAAGCAGAAGATTTGATCAAAGATCAGAAGCTGGGAGATGCTACGAGCCGGGATGGAAACTATCTTCTTTACGCTTTCAACAGCAGGCACAGCAAAAAAGTAATTGCCCAGACGAGCGCCAGAGAAGAGAGTCTTGTATTGGAACCCAAATTGCAGGAAAAGAAGGGGAAGCTTGTTCTCAATTTTCGTGTGGGAGCGGACAAGTTATTTGTGATCAAGGATTTTGTGGAATTCTGTAAGCACGTAAGAAATTCGGAGACATCAACCTATGGAAGCAGCACGCAGATCAATCACCAGCTGAGTAATTTTACACAGAGAAGTCAGGAATGGTATGGTTTTATCAATAAAGTCATCACGGAGGAGGAAGAATTAGGCAGACGTCTTGGTGAAGAGATGGGATATGACGCCCAAACCAAGTGCAGTGCGATTCATCTGTATGGCTGGCGGTTGGACCAGTTCTTCCAGATGCTCGGTGACACCCAGGTACAATATGAAGAAAAACAGGATAATAAGAAGATAAAGCATATGCTTTCCTGTAAAGAGGCAGATCCCGAGATTGAGATGAAGATCAGACCAAATCATTTGGGAGATGATACATTTCACGGAGTTTCAGTATCCTGTGAAATGCCTGCCTTTTATCAGGGAATGGATACCTCTTATTATATAGACAGAGAATTTTTGTGTAAAGCAGATAAAACATTTGCAGAAGCGATTGCTCCGTTAGCGGCAAGAGCAAACTCGGGAAATCTTGCTTTTACCATTGGACGAAAGAAACTGTCGGAATTTTATTATTCCGTGTTGCCAACACTCGGAGAATGTGTCAGTGTCGTGGAAGAGAACCCGGATGAGATTCATGCATACCTTCCGCCGGAGGTACAGTTTGTTTTTTATCTGGATGCAGAGAATCACAATATGACATGTAAGGTTCATGCACTGTACGGGGAAAAAGAGGTGTCTGTCCTTGACATTCTGGACCAGAGTGGATTTACGGTACTGGATTTTTACCGGATGAAGAACAGGGAGGATGAAATCCTGTTCCGTGTGAGTCAGTTTTTCTCGAAAATAGATATTCCCAATGATGTGCTTCATTGCAATGGGGATGAGGAGTTGATGTATCAGGTTCTGGAGCATGGTGTGGATGAATTGATGGAGCTTGGTGAAGTAAAGTGTACCCAGCGGTTTCGCAGCATGAATCTGATCAGAAGAGTAAAGATGTCGGTAGGAGTATCAGTCTCCAAGGGCATGCTGGATCTGGATATTTCGACGGAGGATGTGTCGAAAGAGGAACTTCTGGATATCCTGCGCAGTTATCGCTCCAGGAAGAAATATTATCGGCTTAAGAACGGCAGCTTCCTGAATATGGAAGATGAGGGCCTTGGAATGCTGGCAGAGCTGATGGAGACCATGCATCTGTCACCGAAGGAATTTATAAAGGGAAAAATGCACCTTCCTGCATACCGCACCCTTTATCTCGATAAGCTGCTGGAGGAAAATGACACTGTTTATAATACCAGAGACAGCCATTTCCGAGAGATGGTAAAGAATTTTAAGACAATCAATGATGCCGATTATGAAGAGCCTGCTTCTCTGGCTCCTGTTATGAGAAATTATCAGAGAAACGGATATAAATGGCTCAGAACGCTGGAAAACTATGGATTTGGCGGTATTCTGGCGGATGATATGGGTCTGGGGAAAACACTTCAGACAATCGCTGTGCTCCTTGCGGCGAAAGAAGAAGGAAAAGGCGGCACATCTCTTGTAGTGTCACCCTCCTCGCTGGTGTACAACTGGCTGGAAGAGTTTCAGAAGTTTGCGCCTCAGATGAAGGTGGTAACGGTCACCGGCAATCAGGAGATGCGGCAGGAGAAGCTTGCTGACTGGAAGAATGCGGATGTGCTTATCACCTCCTATGATTTATTGAAGAGAGACATTCATCACTACGAGGACATGGAATTTGTCTATGAGATCATAGACGAAGCACAGTATATCAAGAATCATTCCACCGCTGCAGCAAAGGCGGTAAAAGTAATAAAGAGCAGGATGCGCTTTGCCCTGACAGGTACCCCCATTGAGAACCGCTTAAGCGAGCTGTGGAGTATCTTCGATTATCTCATGCCGGGATTCCTGTATGGCTATGATGTATTTCGAAAAGAAATGGAGACACCCATTGCGAAAAACGGTGACGAGGATGCCATGAAACGGCTCCAGAGAATGACAGGTCCGTTCATCCTGCGCAGACTAAAGAAGGATGTACTGAAAGATCTGCCGGATAAGCTGGAGGAAATCCGCTATGTACAGATGGAAGATGCCCAGCGCAAAGCCTATGATGCCCAGGTGGTACATATGCAGGCTCAGATCGGAAGACAGAGCGGCGAAGAATTCAATAAGAATAAGCTGCAGATATTGGCAGAGCTGACAAGATTAAGACAGATATGCTGCGACCCCACCCTTTGCTTTGAAAATTATCACGAGGAATCCGCAAAACTGGAATCCTGCCTGGAACTGGTGCAAAGTGCCATCGACGGAGGGCATAAGATATTGTTGTTCTCCCAGTTTACTTCCATGCTGGAGATTTTGCAGAGAAGATTGGAGGAGCTTGGAATTGCCTACTATGTGATTACAGGAGCCACATCCAAGGAAAAACGTCTGCAGATGGTGAAAGCATTTAACGGGGATGAAACGCCGATTTTCCTGATTTCCCTGAAAGCAGGCGGAGTGGGCCTGAACCTGACCGGGGCAGATGTGGTGATTCACTATGATCCATGGTGGAATGTAGCTGCACAGGAGCAGGCTACCGACCGTGCCCACCGTATCGGACAGACGAAGAAGGTTACCGTGTATAAGATGATTACCAGGAATACGGTGGAAGAGAAAATATTGAAGCTGCAGGAGACCAAGCGGGATCTGGCGGACAGCATCATTAATGCGCAGACAGGACAGTTGGCAGGGTTGAGCAAAGAGGATATCATGATGCTGTTGGGAGTATAGTGGATATCGGATTGAGGTGGCAGATATGGCGAATGAAGATAAAAAAGATTTTAATGCTATG
>JAFTVH010000044.1 GCA_017465845.1 Lachnospiraceae bacterium
CAGGCTACGATTTTGCTATCCCTTCTTCTCGCCTACACCTCACGACGTAAACCTTGGGAGTCGCTATGGGGTTCGTTGGCAACTACGCCCCTTGTGGACTTTCACCACAGACTGACGGCATGCCCGTCATACAAAGAAAAGCCGACAGCAATGCCCTCGGCTCTCAAACTTTATTCAGTTTCCCGGAGAAGGCCGGGTTCAACTTTAATACGATTACTTTTCAAACCCTATCATCAATCCGCCTTTTTCCGCATAAAAACTGCACAGTCCGCAGGTTTCTCCAATGCAGATATCAGCCTCCGGATATTCCTGTATAATCTGCCGCTTTAATTGTTCGGCCGCTGAAAGATTATCGCAATGGTCAACAAGGACCTTACCACCCTTAAATCCCATTTCCTTCATTCGGCTGATGATTTTGGCCAAAGCCTTCTTTTCACCGCGGCATTTATCCATAGGCTCCAATTCTCCCCCGACACTCGCTCTTCCTACGATACGGATACCCAGAGCACCGGCCACACCTGCCACCAAAGGACTGACTCTTCCGTTATTTGCAAGATTTTTCAGAGATTCCAGGGAAAACATCAGCCCGGTCTTTTCCTTGTATGCCGAAATTTCATTACAGATTTCTTCAAATTCTTTTCCCTGCAGAATCATTTCTGCCGCTTTTTCAATCCAAATCTGCATTTCCGGACCGGCAGATAAAGAATCTACGATAAATACGCTTCGTCCCGGGTGTTCCGCCTCATAATCCGCCTTTGCCACGCATGCAGCATTATAACTTCCTGAAAGGGTGCTTGTAATGGTAAAGCATAAGACTCTCTCTGCATCCCCGAAAGCATCCAGCCAATCCGAGACACTTGGGCAGGCAGTACCTGACTTTCCCTTATATTCCTTTAAATAGGATACCATTTCCCGGACATCCAGTTCCAAATTATCTGTAAATTCTCTCTCATCTGTACGAATCTTCAAAGGTACTGTGGCGTAATCCACAGCTGCCTCCATTCTTCTTAAGTTTACTCCCGAATCCGAAACAATTTTGTAATGCATTTCTACCTCATCATACGTTTTTAGTTACTTCGTTATAAGTTTTTTAAAAACCTGTTACTTGTTAAATAATACCACGTACCAAAGTCTGCGTCAAGTATTTATCTAAAACTAATGTTTATTGACATTTTTTGGTTACAGAAATATAATAAGAGCATGAAAAACGAAATGAAAAAAGAGCTGGCGGATTCTATCAGACTATTTTCTTTACCGAGATATGAGGAGCTGTCAGACGTAGGACTTTATCTGGAACAGACAACTAAATATATCAATCAGTGCCTTGCACCCTTAGGCTATGCGGAAATCACAAGTTCCATGATCAGCAATTATGTCAAGAAAGGATTGGTGGCAAACCCTGTCAAGAAACAGTATTTCAGGGGACATATTGCGCATCTGATTTGTATTACATTGTTAAAGAGCGTGCTCTCACTGGAAAATATCAACGATCTGTTTCTTCGTCAGAAGCAGGTCTATACAGACGAAACTGCTTATGACTATTTTTGTATGGAACTGGAGAATATCCTGTTTTTTCAATTTGGTCTGAAAGACGAGGTTGAAGATATCGGTGTGACTTTCTCTTTGGAAAAAGAAATGCTTCAAAGCGCTATTATTGCAGTATCTCATATCATATATTTGAATACCTGTTTTCAGATACTGCGCGAAAAATAAATCGGGATATACCAAAAAGCTGACGATATGTTTACCGCCAGCCTTTTTCATTTGCCTATCCTTCGAAATTTCTGTCATTCCCTATATTTATGCCTGTGCTGCCGTACCAACCGTCTCGATGCCTGCTGCCTTTAACAGCTGCCCGGTATAAGGATGTTTGTGTGCAGTATATATCTTCTGCGGCGTACCGCGCTCCACAATCTCCCCATCCTTCATGATGATGATATTGTCACAAAGCTGATACACAACCCTCAGATCATGAGAGATGAAGAGAATGGCAAGTCCCATCTCTTCTTTTAATTTCTGCAGCAGCTTAAGAATCTGCGCCTGCACGGTTACGTCCAATGCCGAAACCGGCTCGTCCGCCACAAGCACTTTAGGCTCGCTCATCAGAGCAAGACCAATGCCCACGCGCTGTCTCTGTCCGCCTGAAAGCTGTCTGGGATACCGGTCTGCAATTTCCGGCTCCAGTTCCACTTTCTGAAGCATCTCCAGGACCTTCTTACGACGTTCTTCTTTGGCATATCCTCCCTTGATTTTCAGGGGTTCCTCCATGATCCAGCCAACAGTCTTTCTCGGATTCAAAGAGCTGTAGGGATCCTGGAATACCATCTGCACACTTCCTTTGGCACAGCCAATCTGCCCCTCGTACTTCTGATTCAGGCCCACTATTACCTTCGCCAGTGTACTTTTGCCGCATCCGCTCTCTCCTACCAACCCCAGGACTTCTCCTTTGTGCAGAGCGAAGCTCACTCCTTTTAAGACTTTCTGCTCCTGCTTTTTACCGAATACGCCATGGGAGGAATGATAGCTGACATGGATATCCGCGGCTGACAGTACTACCTCTTCCGTGGAAAAATCCTTATCCTCTTTCCCTTCCTCACAACTGGGAATTGACGCAATCAGACGTTTTGTATATTCCTGCTGCGGATTCTCAAATATCTGTTTCACGGCTCCCTGCTCTACAATATAACCGTTCTGCATCACTACCACGCGCCTGCAAAGCTTGCGCACCAGGCTCAGATCGTGAGAAATGAACAGGATAGCTGTTTTGTGCTCTCTGTTCAGCTTTAACAACAGATCAATGATTTCCGCCTGTATCGTCACATCCAGCGCCGTGGTAGGCTCATCTGCAATCAGAAGCCTCGGTCTGCACACGATAGCAGCCGCAATCATGACACGCTGACGCATACCGCCGGACAATTCATGAGGATATTGATGGTAAACCTTCTCCGGATTGGGAAGCTCCGCTTCTGTAAGCGCCCAGATGGCTCTTTCATAGCGTTCTTCCTTGGTCATCTCAGTGTGAATCCGTAAGGCTTCCTCCACCTGCCATCCGATCGTCTTTACCGGATTTAAGCTGGTCATGGGCTCCTGGAAAATAATTGCGATATCATCTCCCTGCAGTTCCCGCATCTCATGCCTGCTGCAAGTGAGAAGTTCCTTTCCTCCAAAGAGGATCTCTCCCTCTTTCTTCATATCCCGTCTGGAAAGCAGGCCGCAGATAGCCAGGGCGCTCATGGTCTTACCGGAACCGGATTCTCCCACAACTCCCACGATATCGCCTTCCTCCATGGACAGGTTGAAACGATATACTACCGTCTCAGGCAGGGAATGATCATGAAATTCTATGTTTAAATTCTTAACCTCAAGCATACACTACCTCTCTTCCAGTCCGTCAGCTAAAAGGCTGAAGCCCAGCACCAGGAGTACTATGGTAAGTCCCGGGAACAACGCATAAGAAGGCTGCGAGAACAGATAGGTCTGCGCCTCTGAAAGCATCCTTCCCAGGCTGGCATCCGGCGGCTGCACACCGATTCCCAGATAGCTCATTCCGGCTTCCGAAAGCACTGCATTGTTGAAGCCTATCATCACAGTAGGAATCAACACAGGCATAATATTAGGCAAAATATGCACGAACATGATGCGCAGGTGTCCACAGCCCATAATACGGGCATTTTTCACATAATCCATTTCCCGCTGTTTCAGATACTCACTTCTTACCACTCTGGCAAAGCTTGGGATAAACGCGATTCCCAATGCCAAGATGACCTGATATTTTCCACTGCCCAACAAAAGACTGATGACACCAAGCTTTCCATTGCCCAACAGACTGATGACAACAAGCGCCAGTAAAATACTTGGAAATGCAAACAGTGCATCAATGATTCTCATGACGACTTCGTCCACCCAGCCTCCGAAATAACCGGTGAAAGCACCGATCAGGATTCCTGCACCCGCACCGATCCCCACAGTACCCAAGGCTACCAGCAGTGTGGTGCGGGCCCCCACCATCACACGAGTGAAAACATCTCTTCCGTAATTATCACAGCCAAAAGGATGAGCCGGACTCATTCCCGCAAATTTCAGTTCGATGTCCATAGTTTCAGGATCATAAGGCAGGAAAAAGAGTCCTGTGACAATCAGAAGCAGCATAAGACCGGTCAAAACAGTACCGATGATCAGATTGAAATTTTTCTTCCTTTTCATGACTCTCCCTCCAGACGGATACGGGGATCGATCCATTGATAAACCAGGTCCACCAGACCATTAATAATGATTACTGCTGCCGCAAGACATACGATGATTGCCATAACTACCGGGTAATCACGGTTGGAAATGGAAGTCAGCAGAATCCTCCCCATGCCCGGTATCCCGAACACCTGCTCCACAATGATACTGCCTGCAATGATATCCGTGAACGTCATCCCCAGGAAAGTAATAATGGGAAGCATGGCATTTTTCAGCACATGCTTATAAAGTACACCTTTGGTATTATTCCCTCTGCTGTAAGCTGTCCTGGTATAGTCCAACTTCTTTTCCCCGATGAGTCCGCTGCGCAGCAGCTTTACCGTCATAGATATCTTTGGCAGCGCTATGGCTATGGACGGGAATATCATATATCCCAGAAAACCTGCCACACTTTGGTTATAGGATATGTATCCCCCCGGTGTAAACAGCTTCAGGACTATACCAAACAATAATGTAATCAATATTCCTGCAAAGAAAGCCGGCACCGCCATAACCACCTGGTTCAGGGCGTAAATCACCCTGTCTGTCACGCTTCCTTCATGCTTTGCAGTATATAACCCGAGCGGAATCGACACTGCAACAATAATCAGTATGGACATGACACTCATAGTCACCGTTATAGGCACTTTGTCTGCCAGCATCTCTTTCACCGGCAGTCCATAGCTGTAGGACTCGCCCATATCTCCTTTTACAAAAGAATACAGCCAGTCACCGTATCTCACCATAAACGGCCTGTCCAGCCCCATCTCTTTTCTCAGTGCTTCCACTCTTTCCGGTGTTGCCTCTGTACCCAGCTTCGCCAAAGCCGGGTCTCCCGGTATCACCGTAAAGCACAGAAAGACCAGAAAAGAGACCAGTATTAGCGTAAGGCACATGGTTATAATCTTTTTACCAACGTACTTCACCTGTGGTCTCCTTTCATTATCATATTTGCAGAAGCAGATGACTGCCTGCAAACATCTTTATTTCTTTATTCCTCTCCCACAATGTACAGCTTGGAATAATCCTGTACGTACAGCGGGTAAAATTCATATCCGGCATACTTCTTATTGATTGCCACAAATTCAGCCATATCCTGAATATACACATTGGCTGCTGTCTCTGTCAGAATCTGCTGGCACTCCTTGAAAGCTGCAGTGCGTTCTTCCTGGTTGGTAGTTCCCACTGCTCTTGCATAAGCTGCATCATACTCCGGATTACTGTAGTTGATGAAGTTCTTGGAACTGTCAGAATTAAAACGCAGCAACATGGAACTTGCAGTCAGGCTGGATGCATCCAGACCGATAACCGTACCTTCAAACTTTCTGCCTGAGTAGACATCACTGAGCCATGTCTCCCATTCAATCAGTTCAATCTTGGCATCCACATTAATCGCTTTGAGTTCTTCGGCAATTACCTGTGTTGTCTCTATATGCGGGGTATAATTGGAAGGTACTTTAATGGTAAAGGAGAATCCCTCCGGATAACCGGCTTCCTTTAATAATGCCTTTGCCTTCTCCACATCCTTGGTATAATAATCAGCCAATTCCGGCATATAATACTTGCCGAATGCCGGGAACATGGAGGTTCCTACCGGAGTACCATGTCCATCGGAAGTCATATCCAGTATATACTGCTTGTCAATAGCATAGCAGAGAGCCTGACGAACCTTTTCATTATTAAAAGGCTCCACTCCATTGTTCAAATACAATGCCTGTACCAGATTCATGGTTCCTTCCAGCACCTCAAAATTATTGTTCAACTGAGAAACCTGAGTAGCAGTCAATCTGGAAAACATATCAATAGAACCGCCATTTAAGTTCATGACGATGGAATCCGTATTGGCACATACTTTCAGAGTAACCTTATCGATATGGGCTGCCTCTCCCCAATACTCATCGAACTTCTCCATCACGAAGCTCTCCTGAGGCGCATGGGATACGAACTTGTAAGGTCCCGTACCAATGGCTACAGATTCCGGTGTGGTATTGGATGCCGGAATAATCGCAGTATCCATGGATGCCAGGAAATCTGCATCCGGCTCTGCCAGCACGATTTCAATGGTCTTATCATCGGTTGCATTCACGCTCACAATATTAGAAAACGCCGCTACCAGAGGACCTCCTTCACTGGTATCGGCGCAACGTTCGATCGAATATTTGACGTCCTCTACTGTGACCAGGCTTCCATCATGGAATTTCACACCCTCTCTCAGGGTAAATGTGTAAATCTTCTCATCTTCTGATACTTTGTAATCACTGGCTACAGCAGGGTTTAAATTACCATCACTGTCCGGCTTTACCAGACCTTCAAACATGTTGAAAAATACCTCTTCTGTTCCTGCCGCAACTGCTTTGTGTGGGTCAAGACTGTCCTCTACGTCCTGAGGTATTCCAATGGTAATCTGAGATTCGGTACTCTCACCCTGCCTCTTACCTGAGCAAGCCGTCAGTGTAAGGGCCAGTGACAACACAATCATCAGAAGGGCTTTTAAATGCTTCTTTTTCATTGTGTGTTCCTTTCTCAAACATATTAAATTTGTACATTGTCTTTCAGACAATAATTGGTTACAAGGACATTGTAAACCAGTATGCCCCAAAATGCAAGATATATTGATTGTGTCCTTAAAAAAGTGCACGTAAGGCCTTTCCCAGACATAGATTAATGATATCAGACTGCCCGGAGGAACTTATATGAATAAAACTTTGTGGGAAATGGAGCCCGGTGAAAAAGGGATCATAGAAAAAGTAAACTGTGACCATAGCCAGCACAGGCGTTTACTGGACTTAGGTTTTGTAAACGGGAATGAAATCCTTTGCGTGGGAAAAAGTCCTTTGGGAGACCCCAAAGCATATCAGATCCGCGGCGCAGTCATTGCAATCCGCAAGAAAGAAGGAAAGAATATTTTGTTAAAAGAAAACAATACGCCATCTGCTTCCGGTGAACGAGGCTATAAGGTCATAGCCGTAGCCGGGAATCCCAATGTGGGAAAAAGTACCCTCTTTAACTCACTGACGGGCTTAAAGCAGCACACCGGCAACTGGGCCGGTAAGACCGTAGGCAATGCCAGCGGTTTCTGTGAAAGCAAAGATCATTCTTATCTGTTAGTAGATATCCCCGGAACCTATTCTCTGGTCCCCCACTCTGCGGAAGAAGAAGCCGCCTGCGACTTTCTGTGCTTCGGCAACCCTGACGGTGTCGCTGTTGTCTGCGATGCCACCTGTCCGGAGCGTGGACTGAATCTGCTTTTACAAATACTGGAGCTGACTCCTAATGTGATCTTGTGTGTCAATCTGATGGATGAAGCAAAACGAAAGGGGATTCAGATTGATTTAAAATTATTGGAAAAGTTACTGGGTATCCCGGTAGTGGGAACCATTGCCCATTGCCCGGGTTCTAAGGAAATATTTCTGGATGCATTAGACAATATTGGCTGCGATCTTTCCGGCAGTATTCCGCGAATTACATATGATCCCGTTATTGAGCAGACGCTTGTTTCTGTTCAGGATGCATTGGTTGAAGTTTTTGCCTGGGAACCATCATCGCTGCCCCTTCGCTGGCTTAGCCTGATGCTTCTTGAAAATCAGTTCCCGTTTACCGACAGTCGGACGCGTTTCCCCCACATCTTTGAGGAGCTTGAACAAATCCGCGCAAAAGGATGGGAACAGTTGACATCAGCAGGCTATACCGCAAGCTCCTTCAGTGATGCTACAGTTTCTGCCGTCTCTCAAAAAGCAGCTGCCATCTGCCGTCAGGTGGTCACGGAGTCTTCCACGGCTTCCATCGCTACCGACAGGCGTCTGGACCACATACTGACCGGTCGGCTGACTGCTTATCCTGTTATGCTGCTTGGCCTGCTTTTTCTCTTCTGGCTTACCATAACAGGGGCAAATTATCCATCCCAGCTTCTCTCCGACCTGCTATTCGGAGCAGAAAAATACCTGGATGCTTTACTTATCCGATTAAAAGTTTTAGACTGGCTTAGAGAACCCGTAGTATATGGAATCTTTCGGACGGCAGCCTGGGTCGTATCCGTCATGCTGCCGCCCATGATGATTTTCTTTCCGCTGTTTGCCCTTTTGGAGGATATGGGGTATCTGCCACGGATTGCTTTTAATCTGGACTGCTGTTTTCAGAAATGCCGTTCCTGCGGCAAGCAGGCACTGACCATGGCTATGGGCTTTGGCTGCAATGCTGCCGGTGTCATAGGCTGCCGCATCATCGACTCTCCAAGAGAACGGCTGATTGCCATTCTCACAAACTGCTTCGTTCCCTGTAACGGACGTTTTCCTATGCTGATTGCACTGATCAGTATCTTTTTCCTGCCGAAGAATGATTTTGCTGCGATTCCGACCTCTCTGCTCGCCGCCATCTGCCTGACTTTGCTGATTCTGCTGGGCATTCTGATGACTTTTCTGGTATCCGCCCTGCTTTCTTCTACTATATTAAAAGGAATTCCGTCTTCCTTTACCCTGGAACTTCCGCCCTATCGCAGACCTAAGCTTAGGAATATCCTGCTTCACTCTTTGAAGGACAAAATCACTTACCTGCTGGGCAGGGCACTTGTCACTTCCGTTCCTGCCGGTCTGCTGCTCTGGCTAATGGCCAATCTGCATATAAATGGCAGCGCGCTTCTTAGCTGGTGCGCCAACTTTCTGAATCCTTTTGCAGAACTGCTGGGATTGGACGGGGTAATCCTGCTGGCATTCATCCTGGGACTCCCTGCCAATGAAATCGTACTTCCTATTATTCTCATGGCTTACTCCAGTCAGGGAAGTCTGCAGGCGCTTTCAGATTATGATACGATCAGAGAGCTGCTACTGGACAATGGCTGGACCTGGGCTACTGCAGTCAGTACTTGTATTTTTTCTTTGATGCACTGGCCCTGCGCTACTACTTTACTGACGATTCGAAAAGAGACCGGGGGACTTAAGTGGACCTTGCTGGCGGTGGTGATTCCGGCGGTGTGCGGGTGCTTGCTGTGTATGGGGTTTACGGCGGTAGTGAAAATGGTGGCGGGGTGAGAGACCCGCTACCGATCTCACTTATCTCATTTCATTTTACAGTTGACTTATTTTACATAATCTGATAGGCTTTTACTATCATCAATTTTCTTATTATCTGTTTTTCGATTCTGGCATTTCGCCCATTATCCCAAAGCAGAAATAATTTAATAATATTTTTATTCTCCATTGCCAAAAGTGTTTCATTATTGCTTATTGACTTACGTATTATTACGTGTCATAATTAAGAAAGGAGTTGTATAAGATGCCCATGACCTCACAAGAGATGATCAAGCTACTAAAGAAAAATGGTTTTAAAGCTATCAGTCAAAATGGATCCCACATTAAAATGCGGAACATGCAAACCGGGCAAACCATTATCATCCCTTATCATACAAAAGATTTAAAAAAAGGCTTAGAACAAGCAATACTTAAGCAAGCTGGCTTAAAATAATTCGCAGCTATTATATGGAGGTTTCATATGAATAAACTATTTTATCCTGCAATATTTCACACAGCAGAAGAAGGAGGTTTCTGGATTACCTTTCCTGATATTCCAGAATGTATAACCCAAGGAGATAATATGCAACAAGCTTACGAAATGGCTGTTGATGCTCTGGAATTAGCGATTACCAGTAGAATAGAAGAACATCTTGAAGTTCCTTCTGCCTCAGAACCACACGGCATTATCATTGAATCCGGTTCTTTTTGCGTAATCGTAGAATTTGATTTACTGGCGTATAAGAAAAAAACAAACTCAAAAGCAGTGAAAAAAACCCTAAGCATTCCATCCTGGCTGAACGAAGAAGCCACTGCTTTGGGTCTCAACTTTTCCCAAGTACTTCAAGAAGCTTTAATGCAGAAGATTGTCAGATAATCATTTCTCTTCAAAGAAAAAATAATAAAAAAGGCGCTTGTCCTAATCAACCGAGAAGGACAAACGCCTCTATCTATGCGGATAACAGGATTTGAACCTGCACGGTCGCCCACTGGAACCTAAATCCAGCGCGTCTGCCAATTCCGCCATATCCGCTTATATCATGCCTGCCGCTGTCCGACAGGCACTTTATGATTATAACCTTACATCCAGGGCTTTGTCAAGCAACATTTCTTTCTTATGCTTCTTCAGCCGCTTTCAATTCCGCTTCCTGCGCTTCTCCATGCTGTTCCCCGATATGACTGATGACACATCTGTAAATCTTCCTCAGGAAGAAAGCACTCATAGCCACGCTCATCAGCTCTGCAATGGGGAAAGACCACCAGATCATATTTACATTGCCGGACAGTGACAGCAGATACGCCACTGGCAGCAATACACACAGCTGACGTGCCACGGAAACAATCATACTGTAAATACCGTTGCCCAATGCCTGGAACACACTGCCCACCACGATACAGAATCCTGCAAATACAAAGCTTAAGCAGATCGTTCTAAGTGCCGGCACACCGATTTCCAAAAGCTCCGGTGTCGCATTAAAGAACCCGATCAATTGTGCCGGGAATATTTCCATAATAGCAAGACCCACAAGCATGATGGCAACTCCATACTTTACGGCTGTCTTCATTGTATTTACCACACGGTCGCGCTTACCTGCACCATAGTTATAAGCAATAATAGGCACCATACCATTATTCAGACCAAATACCGGCATGAAGATAAAGCTCTGCAGCTTAAAGTAAACGCCGAATACCGTCTGCGCAGCCCCGAAAGAAGCCAGAATCAGGTTCATACCGTAAGTCATGACAGAGCCGATAGCCTGTACTACGATAGAAGGTGCACCTACTTTATAAATGTTCAGAATCAGGTGACCATTTGGTCTAAAATTCCTGAAGCTGATATGAACTTCTTTGTTGCATTTAAAATTAAAGAAAATAGCCAGACACGCTGCAATCATCTGACCGATTACAGTAGCAGCTGCCGCACCTGCCACTCCCATCTTAGGAAGACCAAAATATCCGAAAATCAGAATAGGATCCAGAATCAGATTGACAACGGCTCCCGTTCCCTGTGTAATCATGGTATAAAAAGTCTTACCGGTAGACTGAAGCAATCTTTCAAAGCAGGTCTGCATAAACACACCGATACCTGCCGTACAGCAAATGGTGAGGTAGGTCACCCCATATTCCCGCACCTCAGGAATCGTGGTCTGACTTGCAAAAAAAGGACGGCTCACAAAAATTCCGATGAGTGCAAACAAAATATAGCTCAACAATTCAATAAAAATACCATTGGTGGCTACCTTGTTAGCCTTCTCAAAATTCTTTTCTCCCAGTGTCTTCGATAAAAATGCATTGATTCCTACTGCCGTACCTACTGCCACCGCTATCATCAACGTCTGAATCGGGAATGCCAACGAAACTGCACGAAGTGCATACTCGCTGATCTGTGATACGAAAATACTGTCCACGATATTATAAAGTGCCTGTACCAGCATAGATACCATCATTGGCAAAGACATGGACAATAAAAGCTTATTGATCGGCATGACGCCCATTTTGTTTTCCTGTTTCAAATTATCTCCCTGTTGTACTTTACTTTCCTGCTGCATAATGTTTCCTCTCTCGCATCTCTACTTAACAAACAGTAAATAGAATATCATTTATACTGCATGATTTCAAGTACGACTGAAAGAATTTATCTAGAATAGTCTATCAAAAATTCAGCTCATATAATGAAAACAGAGGTATCTCTGCAATATCTCTTTCCAAATCCGCATCTCCTATATATTGGAATTCGCATTTTTCATACAATTTTTTCGCCGGAATATTGTCAGGAACAACATCCAGTCGGATTGCTTTATAAGCTTGGCTTTTGGCATAGTCTATACAATACGCAACCATCTGCCTTCCAATACCCCGTCCCTGAAGCGACGGCTCCGCCGCAAGTGTGTGACAGACCATGTAATCCCCTCTTGATAATTGCGTGCTCCATGTAGCATTCTCGTATTTTCCCTGGGGATCATCGTTTAAAACAAAGGCACCTACGATTACACCATTATCGATACATATAAACTGACATCCCTTTTGGGTCATTTCTCTGACGGAACTTTCGGAAGGATATTCTTTATAGCGCCATTTTGGGTAGTTTATATTTTCACACAAGTGTTTGACCACACGATCATAAAATATACCGGCAGCAACGATATCTTCTGCCTTACAAGTTCTAATTACCATAATAACCTTACTCCCTTTTTACTTACAAATAATCAGGTGTTTCTTTGCTGCCAAACTTATTACAGAGCCATTTCGCCACATCATCTGAATCATTGCTGTCTATGCCCTCGCCGAATGCTACTACATAATCAATATTCAAATATTCACACCTTGAATCATCCGCCAGGAACAGGCTTGTTTTAACAATATATCTATCAATTCCTGCTTCCCTGCCGTGTAACTTCCACGATCATCGGCAAACTTGGCTGCAAGTTCTTTCTTTAATGTATCATATTCTTTTGCATGGTCAGGAAAAGCATTCAAGTACTCTCGAAAATTGATATAATTATTCCACGCAATACTGTTCCATTTCACAACATGGATATGATGCGTTCGCGTGTCCCTTTCAAAGTCACCAATAACAAACAACAGCTGTTCCTTCACATCCTCTTTTCGAAATATAATTCCATTTTGTTCTAACATTCCAATATAGGGCATTATACTATCCAAAGTATTGACGCCCACTGCAATGTCGATAATTGGTTTTGCACAAATACTGCGTACGGCTGTGCTGCCAACATGCTGAATATCCATGGCTACATTACCCAATAGCGAGTTCAACAATGAAATTGTATCCTTTGCTGTTTCTTCCCATGTCAGCTGGTGAGGCAGCAATTCAACTGTTCCCCGCTTTAATCCAAGCATTATTGTACCTCCATCTCACGAAACACGATTCAAGAAACCTTTATGTTCCATTCTATCAAGCATACTTGTCAATTTTCTTGAGAATCAATGAGTGCATTTAAATTCATAGGCGGAAGCATTATAGGTGTCATTCCGGGTTGCGTTGTAAGCAACGAAATTTGACTTCTTATGAACGGAAAAATAATAGCCACCGTATTTACCTTCACAAGATGTTCATAAATATTCTGCTCTAAATCCATTTTGTCAATCTTAAACATTCCAACTGTCTGTAATTCAAGTGAAATACTTCCTGTATTATTGGTCACAGACGTATCGATAATCACTTTAATTTTAGAATCATCATCATTGTTTATTGCATAATTAATAGTAAAAGACGAATTATATTCCTTATTATCATCTCTTCGCTCTTGTGCAAAGCTATATTTGGAAAAGAATAAATCTAACATTTGAATTTTACATTCTGAATTATTCATATTTTACTTGTCTCCTATTAAAATATGGCAACAACCGGCCATTTTATAGCTTGTTCAACGCAGGTTCTTGACACCGCTGTAATCGTTTTAGATGCAATTACTTTATAATTATCTTCTTCCGGCTTACCTTCCACTCCATACTTGACAGAATATAACTGATTAATCAATTCCGGATTCGCTTCTAATAACTTGAGAAGTACCGCGCTACTGCCATTAATGTTGTTAACGCCTTGTTCCCATTTTTCTATTGTCTTTTTAGTTACCCCAAGTATATTGGCCAATGCGACTTGAGTTAAACGATGCTCTTTTCTAAAATTTTTAACAAAATTCTTATCAACATCCACATCGAGAAACGATACTTCCACTCTTTTAGCTTCTAATAATTTTTCTATATTTATCACAATATTTTCCTCTCCAATATAACAACAATCTATTAATGATTATATGTTTACAACTTCAAACTATGCCATATGATTCATCTGTATATATCACAAGGAATCAACATATTCATCTACCAGATTTCGAAGTTGCTTCGCTGCCTTATCAGTGATTTTATCATCTTTACCTTTCCCATGCTTATAAATGTGTAATACAAAAGCACGATGATTTACCATGTCAACCAGTGTAACACATCTGTAGCCATTTGATTTTCCATCATCGTGCTGAATATCAACGACTCTAATTTTAGCATAACCAGCTTTTCTCAGCCTATGCCAATATAGCATACTGGATGCAGGTGGACGGTCCACTCCCTGGTACAACTCGTTAGCTACATCTTCTAAAATTCTATTTAGTTCATCTTCTGTAATCGGTTTTAAATCTTTTTTCAAATTATAAGGTGACAACTCACAAAGTTCTTTCATCCCTTGTGGATCGCAATAAACCGAAAACTTACTCACTCATATTCTCCTCCCCCTTTTGCCAGCTCGCCCTATTTAATAGGGTATTATTATATTAATATACTTTTCTGTTTTTGTAAATACCTTTTTATTTTATAAATTGTATCAACTATAATTTATACTATTTTATGGATTGCAATAATATTGCGCCTGAGACTGCCACAGTCCATAATATCTGCCGCTTGTATCCGTCCCGATAATTATACTCCCTGATATCAACTCCGTTTAATGTTATTTTCCCGTCTGTCGGTCCATACAAGCTCAGTGTTTTACTCTACGTAAAGTATTTTCATTTGGGGGATGATTTCATGTCTACTACCATGTATTCCGGATTCTCATGTGAGGATCTTATGTTTGACCATAAAATTCGTACTTGCACCACACCGCCCAAATATTCCCTTCATACTCATGATACTCTTGAATTATATTTTCTAAAAAAAGGAGATGTCACGTACATAACTGAACATAAAAGTTATCCTTAACAGAAAAACTGTCTGGTTATATCCCACCTTCAGAAATGCATACTATACAGATTAATGACTTTACAGAGTATGAACGATATATAATCTTACTTGATGAAAAGAAAATCGGAACCACATTTTATAAGGATCTTCCTTGCACAACGCCGCACTTGCCTCAAAAGATATAAGACAAACTCACACATGCTCGGTTAATATTCTCGTTAATCAGGCTCTAACATTTATTGATAATAACATCACCAAACCAATCAGCATTGATACAATTTGCAATTCACTCTATATAACAAAGAGCCATCTACACCGTTTGTTTATTAAGCATCTTAATATCAGTCCCAAGCAGTACATTCTTTCGCAAAAGCTGCTCCTTGCAAAAAATGAGATTTGTCTTGGCAACAAGCCTACCGATGTCTATTTAACTTATGGCCTTAGTAACTATTCAACTTTTTACAGAGATTACAAAAAGTACTTTGAACATTCACAGTCTGAAGAATATTACTTAAATATATAGGGAAAACGCTGCCAATTCACTGTGCGAAGGATGTATTAAACCAAAGAATCCTGCCCCCTCCTTGAAAGGTGAGTCAAAATACTCATGAATTTGAAATCTTAGAAAACAAAAACCCTTGAAATTCAAGGGTTTTCGTAATGAGACATCGGGGATTCGAACCCCGGACAACTTGATTAAAAGTCAAGTGCTCTACCGACTGAGCTAATATCCCATAAATTATGAAACTATTTTACTGCTTAAACAGGGCTAGCTGGATTCGAACCAGCGAGTGCAGCAGTCAAAGTGCTGTGCCTTACCGCTTGGCGATAGCCCTATAATAATGACACCAAGCGTGTCATAACGACACTTAAGGAAGCACATAAGGGTGGATAAAGGGATTCGAACCCTTGGCCTCCAGAGCCACAATCTGGCGCGCTAACCAACTGCGCTATACCCACCACAATTAGAACGTACTCTGTTCCTGTATTAAGAGATATCACAAAGGATGATCTCAAATGTGCTCGAAGGGATTCGAACCCCCGACCCACGGCTTAGAAGGCCGTTGCTCTATCCAGCTGAGCTACGAACACATAGTCGCTTGCTTGTTTTGTTTCACAACCGCGCTGACGAAGGATATTTTATCTCATATCTTTCTATTTGTCAACACCTTTTTTGCAAGTTTTTTTATTTTTTTCACCAATATTTTTTATGCGGATTTTTCACCTATTTTCTCTTTCGTGTATTGCATCCTGCTTTTAAAAAGAATATAATTACGAAGAAAACGCTGTACTTACCGCAAACATTGCTGTTCCATTTCCCTCGAAATGCCTGCAAATCAGATATAAGGAGCCCACATGACTATTTTTCCGAACAACACAGATTACATTATTTTTATCATAGAAATCATAGGCACCATAGCCTTTGCTTCTTCCGGTGCCCTGACCGCAATGAAGCAGAACATGGATATCTTCGGCATTAATGTTCTGGCTATCGTTACTTCTGTGGGCGGCGGAATGATCCGCGACCTTCTGATTGGCAATACACCTCCTGCCATGTTCCGAAAGCCTGTCTATACAATCGTGGCAATGATTACCTGCAATCTCCTGTTCCTGATTTTTTACCGCAACAAGAGACTGCTGGAAAATCATTTCTTCATAGTATATGAAAAACTGATGCTGATACTGGACGCTATCGGTCTCGGCATTTTCACGGTAGTAGGTGTCAGCACCGGGATGGAAAGTGCTTATCATGAAAATCGCTTTTTGCTTCTCTTTCTGGGTGTCATCACCGGCGTAGGCGGTGGTGTCATACGTGATGTTCTTGCCGCACAGAAGCCCTATATCCTGGTCAAGCATGTGTACGCCTGCGCTTCTATTCTCGGCGCACTTGCATGCATCCTGCTTTGGCCTCTGGGCAGTATTCCGGCTATGGGAATCGGAGCAGCCATAGTCATGATTATAAGGTTCCTTGCAATGACTTTCCACTGGAATCTGCCAAGGCTTAAGCAGTAACACGGTCCCCCTCCTCACCGTTTGACGCCCCATGCGCTTGAAGCGGGGGACTTATTTGATTGGGTTAAAATACTTCAAAATTAAACAGATGTGCAACGGAACTGCCATAGTCCTCTGTTTTGGTTTCACTGTAATAGGTGCTCAGCGGAACAAAGCGCACAGCTTTGGCTGTAATATCCAGTTTCTGCTTGATAAATCTCTGATGATTCTCCTTTGTTTCATACACTACATTCCAATTGCCTGCTTCATCCAGCGCTTCTATCTTGTAATGCTTAATCAGGCATTTCGGGAAGCCAAATGTGGTCTGGTTGTGGCTGTAAGGGAAGAACAGCACAGCCGTTGTGTGCAGACCATCGGGATTGCCGTCCACAAACTCCCTCTCCAGATCACTGTCCAGTACAAGTCTGAAGCCTTCTACATGGGTAGGCTGTTCAAAGGTGTAGGTAATCGCTTTATTAGTCTTACCAAAATAACCGTTGTCGCAGCCCCAGATACGGCGGTCGATACCGTTCAAAAGTGCAGAGCAGTCACCGTAATCACAGGTAAGCTTTGCGGTCTGAGCCAGTGGTGAGATCTTACGGCGAAGTCCCGGCAGGAAGCAGTCATCCTCCATCAGCGCATCCTGGATTTCACCGATTATCTGCTCGCAGGCTTCACGAGGCAGTAAACCATTTTTTACAGCAATTGCTGCACCGGTACCTGCAGCCTGTCCTAACAGACCGATCGTACCCATGACACGGGTAGAACTGAACGCAACGTGAGAGGCACTGATATTGCGTCCTGCGAACATCAGGTTATCAATATTTCGGGAGTACAGGCTGCGGAAAGGAATAGGATATGGCTCGCTCAGCCTGCGCTTCTGCAGGTGTGCCCCACCTTTGGCATCCATATGGAAGCCTCCGGGCAAGTGGTTGTCGATCTGCCATCCCCCGTAAGCTATTGTGTCCGGGAACTGTGTACAGTTCTCCACATCATGCTGGGTCAGTACATAATCGCCCACATAACGGCGGCTTTCACGCTTACCCGGCAGGAAACCTACCCATTCCAGGTCCCAATTGTCTGCGCCATGATCTCCGTGATTCTTGATATGATCCCACACACCAAATGCAATCTTTAACAGTTCATCCCGCACCTCTTCCGTATCATCAATACTGTTCTGCATACCGCCCAGCTCAATCCAATAAAAATTCGTATTGATGGCATAGAGATTGTGTGGCTTGTTGTTCATGGCATCGTCATCCGGGAAATCATAAGCCCAGCCAGGCGCTGTATAGTTAATCGGATGATCCGTTTCACGACACTGCAGCAGAATACTCATACCCATGGTGTGATCATCTGCCACTTCCAGACCGAACTCCTCATTGTATTCACTCTTGGCCTCACGCCCCACCTTATATTCCGCACCGGTAAGCGGCGCAAGGATACTGTCACCTGAGCTGTCTACAAAAATCTTTGCATGCACCTCATGCCAGGTATAGGTCGTCAGCTGAAAACCCTTCACGCTCTCGATGTGACCGTTATCCGTCACCGCATCACAGCAGGAACAGTTGAGGATCAGGTCTATATTTTCTTCAAAACGTACCATCTCATACAACAGGGCATCCCATGTAGTAAAATTACGGCGTGGATTGCGATACATGTTTTCCAGCTGTAACTCCTCCATAATACCTGTCTCCTGCAGGTCGCGCACACGGGTTCCTGCACCGGAGATCCACATACGTATTTCACTGCTGGCGTTACCGCCAAGCACAGGACGATCATGCATCAGCGCCACTTTGGCACCGTGGCGGGCTGCCGAAATAGCAGTAAACATGCCTCCGATCCCACCGCCCACTACGCAGATATCCACGTTATGTACTTTCGTTTTCAGATTGCTCATTTTATTCTTCCCCCTGCTTCCACGATAGGCATATGCATACAGTTGGTCGGAAAATAGTCAAGTCCCAGTTCCACCATACGCTGAACCGTTCTGATACTATCCCCGGCCCGTAGGCAGACTTTCAGTCCAGCCTCGTGTGCTAATGTGATTTTTTCCTGCGGACAGGCAAGTGCATCAGGAATATTCCAGGACAGCCCTGCATTACCTAATCCGGTCAAAACCTCCACCTGCTCTTCCTTCGCGAATATCCAGTGGATAAACATTTCCTTTGTATACCGTCTCGTGTCCACAAGTCGTTCGAGGGAGATAGAACTCATTACCACCTCTGTATCCTCAAATCCGGCCTCGTGCACTGCATGAATGACCCTTTCCGCATCATCTGTTTTAAGTTCAATAAAAGGAATGCTTCCATAATGCTTACAAATAACCAAATATTCCGAGAACAGTGGCATGCGCTTCTGTTCCCCGGTCAGACAGTCTAAACGATTTCCCCGATTCATCTGAAAACCTGCGATCTCCTTCCATGTCATTTCTGCAATCACACCACTGGCATCAAAAGTAGTGTCCACAATATCATCATGGCAGCATACCAAAATGCCATCCTTTGTAATCCTTACATCCGTCTCAATAGCCCACTGATGCAAAAATCCTGCATACACAAATCCCGGCAGGGAATTGGCGGGCGCCAGGGGCTGAAACCCACGATGACTGATATAGCGCGAGCTTGCCGGTGCATCAAACAATGATTTCATCGTACTTCCTCCTTGCGAAATAGATTTCTTTATACTATAATGTAGTATAAATGTCATATATTTAAAATTCTTGTACAAATATGAATCCTACTTTTCATTTTGTGATATATTTATTGTAAGTTTGGAAGGATGTATGCATGAAACTATTGACACATTACCTGAATGAGAGAAAAGCGGCACAACCCGATATCATGAACTGGCGTGAGAATTACATCAACGACTCACTTTTTTATTCCTGCCGCAGCACCGACTACAACCGTCAAAATTACCCGTCAAGAATGCATTATCATGAATACTATGAGCTGGTAATCTTTTTGGAGGGAGAAATCCACTATATTTGCGAGTCCGAAGTTTATCCGGTCCAATACGGTGATATTATCCTGATTCCGCCCAGAAAGTTGCACATGTCCATGATCAATTCCGAAACTACGCATTACAGACGCCATGTCTTCTATCTCTACCCGGATGCATTCGATGCACTGGGCTGTGGTGCTCTGACCGATTTTCTCAAAAAGAATCAAGACCGATATCTGCTGACGACACTTGGCCAGAAGGAACGCCGGGAATTATTTTCACTGCTGGATAAGCTGGATGAAGCATTGAAGGATACAGAGAACCAACTGGACCGGGCTCTTGCGCTGGGATATATCATACAGATTTTTTATCTTTTTAACAAAGAAAGCTTCAAAGAACATGAGCACAAGCAATATCTCCCGGAAAACATCTTGAAAATCCAGCATTATCTGGACGAACATTTTCATGAAATCAACACTGTCGCCGAAGTGGCCACCCATTTCTTTTACAGCCGTGAATATGTTTCCCGTCTGTTCAAGCAATATTTTAACACTACCGTAGCTGACTATATCAAGATGCGCAAGGTAGCTTACAGCCAGACACTGATTGCCCGGGGAATACCCTTAAGCGAAGTCTGCTTCCAAGCAGGCTTTGGCAACCTGACCACCTTTATCCGGGCTTTTCACTCCATTGCAGGCATGGCACCATCTCAATACCGCAAGATGGTTTCAGAAAATGTTGATACGTAACTATTTCCCCCACAAATATTGCGTCCCACCACCGTACTGAACGTACTTTGGCAAATTAAGACAAAAAAAACAGGAAGCCGCATATTTAGCGTCCTCCCTGACAAATAAAAAGAGCGGGTGATGGGAATCGAACCCACGTATCCAGCTTGGAAGGCTGGTGTTCTACCATTGAACTACACCCGCATAATATCAACTCAATCAACCATCTGTGACACTCGACAAAGCCAATATCAAAATCGGGGTGACAGGATTCGAACCTGCGACCTCCTGGTCCCAAACCAGGCGCTCTAGCCAAGCTGAGCCACACCCCGATGTATAAAATTATGTATCACGTTTCACAACGCATGAATAATTATATACTAAAACCCATTCATCTGTCAAGCACTTTTTACAAATATGCAGCGGTGAGGAATAAAAATCATTAATACCGTTCTAAATTCCTCTATTTCAGGCCTGTTGAAATCTTTCCACTTTTCTGATGATTTTTCAATAGTTA
>JAFTVH010000045.1 GCA_017465845.1 Lachnospiraceae bacterium
CTTCGCTACTTGCTCATAACCTCATAACCGCTTCGCGGTTTGTCAGGTGGAGTTTGTACTCCACCTGACACAAGTAAGTCCCCTACCCACCGCTTAGCGCTCCACGCGCTTGAAGCGGGGGACTTACTTGATTCGGTTAAATAATGCTTACACACAAAGGAACACAGACGATTACAACTAAAAGACTTACATTACGAAGATGTCTGACTTTCCTTGGGCAAGAATAATTCATTCGAAGAACATCTCTATGATTTTTTTTGCAACTTCCTCTGGAGATAGGGTTGTTGTGTCTATAGTAGGATAATCAAAACCATCGTAGAAATTGAACGTATTTCTCATTCCTCGCTCTACGCGTTCACTGTCTCTGTTATCTTTGATAGAACGCTTTTTATTTTCCTCATACTCGCATTTCAATACAACAATGTGTTCGTCAAAGCTTATTGCTTCATCTCTTAACCGGCATATCACTTCATCATAGATTGATTTTCTTTCTCCATGAAAACCATAAGGAAAAATAACGGTTTCGATGTCATCACATAATAGATAGTTTCTGAACAAACAAAAAATATTATCTGTTACCGTTTTCTTAGTCTTTTCTGTAAATTGGAACGGGTTGATGGCCCTACACCAATCCGCATCTACATATGCACTTTGAGAGCACATTTGCAATAATGCGTTTGATGTTGTAGTTTTCCCAACTCCGTTTGCTCCGACAATAGTAATCAGTCTTTTGGTCATTCTTGTAATTCCTTTCCCATAAACCGCAAAGGCATTTTACCATAGTTTACTGTCCGGATAGCCTCAACGATTTCATCCTTGCGGCTCTCGGCATCCGGCAGATCGCATACAATGTCATTGAGATCATAGGGACCATTCCGGAAGTGTCCGACCGAAGCTCCGTGGAACTCACCGTCTATCAAAAGGTATTGCAGAGGCTCGTGGTCATATTCGAGTCCTTCAGTCATTCTTTTTACCATTTCCTTCAAAACATGCTCATGAACCTTATAGATAAAGTCATTACGGTGAATCGCGTAAACGAAGTTCATGGGCTTAGGCTCATAACTTTGCAGCAGTTCTGCATCGTTCTTCAGCATATATCCTGAATCTGACGCCACAAATATGCCTTCAGCAACCAGCTCGACGACTGCCACTTTGATTTCTTTTTCGGGTATCTTATAGAAAGACTTCGCCATCGCAGTATCGAACCATACAATTCTATATGCAAATCGCTGCAGGACAATTCTTAGGGCTTCCAATCTGGTGTATTTGTCCGGATCTACTTCCGGGAACATCTCTACAAATTTGTACCAGCCGCGATCCCATTCACCATCATACTGATCCTCATAAATCAGAAACGCTTCCTGCAGGCGATGAAGAATAGGTGTGATCTGCTTTACAAGCAAGCCTGTTTCTTCCTTGATCTGCTGAATGTTGAAAGGGCCCGCTGTTTCAATAAGCTGAAGAATCTGCAACTGCTCCATAGTGGGTTTTGTAAGGGGTTTCCGGTAAAGAGCCACGAATAATTCCATATCCTCCGGAACGATCCAACCAAGATTGCCGCCGGCAAATCGTCCTTTGATCAGTTTACGATCCAGCTGACGGCCCCGGTTGAATTCTATGTCGTTGAAATCAGCGCGGAAAGTGAGTGTGGGAGGCTGTCCAAAGCCATTCCAGTACACGTTTTGTCCCGGCTGGGTATCACGGTATAATTTTATGTACTCATTTTCATCTGTTTTGTTTATGAAGCACTGGCGCTCCATACGAAGAGAGATTATTTTCGCATCCATTTTACTTTTTTCCTTTCGACTTGGCATATTAACGCTTGCATTGCTCGACTCTGGCACCCTGAAGATGCGTTTTCCTATGCCCCTTCACTGAATCCTTCCAGTTCATCCACAGTGATCACTCCAAGATTTATCAATCGCACAAGATCATAAGGTACATCCTGCTTATGAAGCTCAATTAATACACCTGGATTACGCTTGTCATTTAACTTACCCTCTAATAAATTTCTCAATTTTCTTCTGCTCTGCTTCCGGATTCAACCTTATAATCTGTTCCCTGATCTTATCATAACTTACTTTGGGATCCAAATTCGGCAATATCATACCACGATTTTCCCAGAAATTTTCCACAGTAGTGAATACGGTACTGTTCCAACCATAGGCTTCCCCAAATTTATTTCGTTTTGGTGCTCTGCCGCACATAGTGATAAACATGCGCATTTGCAACTCTACAATGGCACGTTCGAATCTTGCATTATCTTCCCGACTAAAGCCGCACAGCCGCTTAATCTCATGAAATGCAACCTCTCCGCCGGAGATGATTTCATAAATCCGTTTTGCCATCTGGCTTATGGATCCATTTTCATAAGCTTCCCCAAAAGTCTCCCCGTTCCTTCTGACCGCATAAAAATATGGGTACCATTCCTTTGTAATAAATCCACTTTTCTTAAAGAAAACTTTTGCATACGCAATATCATTCCTTTCCTCCAGCACTCGCATACGCCACTCCCAGGGATCCGTCTCCGGGACACCGGTATGCCACTTTACAGGAGAATCGATATATTCCTGCTCCTTCCAATCATATGAAATAACAGCATATATGCCCTTGGCATTTCCTCCGCCCATGGAAAATCCACATTCAGATAATTCCTTACAAAAATCCGCAAAATTACGTATCACCCTTTTACCCACCTTTTACACTGTTCAACCCTTGCACCAGGTGGATTATCACCATGCTCCTTGTCCAGATAAGAGTACGCATATAGCTGCTCACAAGGAATATCAGGGCATTCACCACAATGCATGAAACCTTTATTTTGACAACATACTGCTACCGGACATTCGCCGTGGAAGGGATGTCCGTTTGTTTCTATACAACCACCACAACCGCAAGGCTCCTTATACTCACATTCGGTGCAGTGAAGTCCACATCTTGAATCAACCATTTCGCTCCTCCAAATTAATTTTGTAATCCAAGGAACTGGATTACCTTGCTCCAATATTCCCGGCCCGAAAGGTGTTGTTTCCCCGGTCTCTCTTTCAGTGATTAATACATATGTCCGCCTTTATCCACTTTCCCAAGTATACAAATAAAATCATCCGATCCTCCACCCACAAAAGACGACCATGACTGCAGACAGGCATTTTCTTTTCCGTTGGATTTCCATCCCGTGACAACAAATACCAAAGATGGTATACCTGCCACAAAATCATACCAGGACATATTGCCACAGCATCTTAAATTCTCGTCCGTAAATCTCTCCGGTCTTTCTGTAATACTGATATCCTTTTTCACGGCAAATCCTCCTTTTATTTCTAGCGTAACATATCAAACACGACAACAGTATGTCATGATTCATATAAACTTTTTATAGACTCCACTGTTGTCTTCATTAATTCTACCATTTCCGGCGGTCCCAGAACTTTCACCTTATTTCCAAAACTCAAGAACCATTCCACAGCTGCTTCCGTTTTCGTAAATCCCCATTCCGTATATAGTGTCCCGTCTTCTTGTTCTATAAAGGAATTATGACCATATTCTTCCACTAATCTGTACTTTACGGATGCGTCATATACGGCAGCAATCATACAGTCGTCTGTCATATGTGCACCAAATTGCTTTTTCTCTTCGGGAATATCTCTGACAACAAAAGACTCATCAGTGATCTGCAGATCCCGCAGGCGACGAAGCTTGTACATACGAAAATCCTGTCGCTCCTTGCAGAATCCGAACACATACCAGTCTGACCATTTGAACACGATTAGGTACGGTTCAATCTGCTTGTCTGCTTCGCCTTTGTTATAGCAGTAATGGAATGCAATGCACTTTGATTCTTTCATTGCATGCTTTATAGCATCAATTTTTGCTGCCAAATCATCTTTATAGAATGAGGACAAATCGATTACCATGTTATCTGCCAATCTGATTGCAGAGCTGCCACCAATCTTCTGAGCCAGCTTTTCTGCAGATGCAGAGTTCGAGACACTATCTAATGATTTAAGGCCCGCAAATATAGCAGCAAGTTCTTGCTCGGTAAATACTGTAGTATCGAGGGAGAAGCCTTCCATGATTGAAATACCGCCATTTGCACCTTGGGTGGTAACGATAGGGATACCTGCCTTACAGATGTCCTCAATATCGCAATTGATGGTACGACGAGAAACCTCGTATTTTTCAGCGAGGTATGGGGCCGTAACGGTCTTTTTCTGTTGTAAGGTTGTGATTATCCCAATCAGGCGGTCTATCTTCATATGGTATCACCTTTATATCTGATTGCACTTATTTACATACTTTGCCTGGTAATCCAAATTTTCTTTTCGGCATTACACTCTCGCAAAATGGATTCATGAGTAATTTTTCAAGCGCCATTCTCTTTTTCCCACTTTTTCGTTATTTTCTGTTTATGAGCAAAAGCGTCAAGAAGTCTTGGGGATATATCAGCTATTTCTAACTGCTTAATAACATATTGTCTGGATTGTTCCATCATATCTTCACCATCGTTTCTTTGCACCATGAAAACAGCAGGGCAAACACCTCATCAAAGTCGAAAGTTACTCCTTCGCGCAAGGAAATCGTAGTTTCTAAAATTAGTTTATCCTTTCCTGACAACGCTTGCAAAAGCTCTATTTTTGTGTTAATGAATCTTCCGCGCAATATTCTTCCCTTTTGAAGCGTGAATATAGCGGTGGCATATCTCGTGATAGAGGTTGCAAAGACTCATATTCACAAAATTTTGCACATCATCCTCTGTATATTGAGGAATAAGCTTTTCCAGCTTTCCAAAATAATCCTTTGAATCGTATTCTGCTAACACTTCCAGTGCTGCTAAATAACAACTTGCCTCTCTTGATGCAAAGACATCCGAAACTTTATTAAGCGGTTTATCGTAGATATAATACATCCCATCGGGTTTTGTTAGATAGTAATCCAGAAACAGACTTTCCGTCTTCTGCGTTAACACACCTTTGAGCAGGGCAGCATGATAGAACATGCCAAACCCGGTTTCAAATAAATTGGCGCTCAGATATCATCTGTAATGGTATATGCACAGCCACCCCATTCCCTTGCATCCTTGTCTAAAACCCCTCTTAAACCTTCTTCTGACAATGGATAGGTAATCAGATTGGCACACCATAAAGCATGAATTTGTTTATTGCTTACCCACTTGCTGACACATTCATAGTATAAATAGTCTCACAAATTTATTTCGATTTCAATATAGTTTCTATTATCTTTTTATTCTCTGGATGCGGTCTGTCCATATCTGACAATATGCTAATCGTCATATTCTCTTGCGGAACCACGACTAAATACTGTCCACCAAAGCCACTTGCATAAAAGTATGGGACTTCCGCAAGAGAATCAATCCACCAACCCAATCCATATGGAACACATTCTGGGAACCCACCATTGGAGTATTCACAGGTACTCTGTTCATAATATAATTCCGAAAACAATCGAGATTCGCCAAAAACTCCTTTGCTTAGCAATAATTGTCCAAACTCATCTAAGAGTTGAATTGATACCTGCATATCCTGAATGTCTTCTCTGTTCCACTGATAATCAGTATTTCTAAAATGATGCAATAGTTTTGTTTCAAACAATTGAGTTATTTCCGTTTTATATATTTCTTCCAGCAAGTAGACTATGATCTGTGGATCTGGCTTATATTGAAAAGAAGTTCCCGGTTCGTATTCAAACTTTAATTGCATTACTTCATTCATGTTTGCCGGAAGAAGTTCATGCGTTCCCGGCCATACAAGTCCAGTGGTCTTTGATAGCGCATGTTTAATCTTTAATTTATACCAGTTTATATCAGATATCTCCTCATGGGAAATGTAATCTATGACACAATCTTCTATACTTCCAATTCGACCTTCATAGATGGCAATTCCTAAAAGAACAGACAAAAATGATTTGAAAATACATCCTATTGTAAACAACTGATCTTTATTTACATCTTCTCGGAATTGTTCAAAAATCAATTCATTTTCTTTCAGGATATGTATTGCTTTAATATTTGTATAGTTCATAAAAACGGTACCTTTCTGTTTTTATCACTTTTGCGCCTCTTCAAACCTTCTTTACCAATGACTAAAAAGCATCTTTTACGCACTTTCTTATCTCCACAACTATTCTCCTCGGATGCATTATTATTCCTTTGTTTATCTCCGCCAAACATAACACGTGAATCTAATCTCTTCTCTCTGCTGTACACGTCTCACGCGCTCATTGGTCGGAACCTCAAGAATCAAATTTTACTTTCCTTTGTACTTTCCTATAACTTCTACAACCATCTTCGTTGCTTTGCTAACAAAATCACAATATTCATCTTCTGAAATCCCTACATATGGATATTTACTAACTTCTTTTTGTGGCATATATCCCATAACTTTCACTTTTCGTACAATTGCACCCTTGGGCAAGTAATCAATATAATCCGGAAATTCCTCTAAACCAATGATATCAGTTAAATATCCTGATTCCGGATGTGAATCCAAATAATCTTTTTCCAAAGAATAAATGTCTTTCATTCGCTCCTTTTGCGTAATAAGAACTTTTATTGAATCCCATGTTTCTTCCATGCCCACAGCAGACTTATTCAATTCTGGATGTCTTTTTATTCTATCCCAAGATGCTTTTACTCTCTTTTGATCACGAATATATCTTTGAAACTCTGCATCTGTTATAAGATGAGCCAAATACCCTAACAAAAAGGATTCTTCCTTAATATCTAAATCCACTTTTTTCTCTATGTATTCATGCAAAAATCTATCACAATCCGAAGCAACCTTCCTCTTATTCTCCATCCAATGCGTCACTTCACGAGATGGCGTAAAGCTTGTCCAATCTTCATTTTCTACATTACAATCTGGTGCAATGTTTCCAACATAGAACTCATGTTTACAAAGAAATGGTATATTCTTTATAACATCATCTGCAATCATCAAATGAGTAACCCATGTTGCCATATTTGCTCACCTCTCAGTTTTCCTTCTTCAATCTTTACATAAAAATTACTTGTTTTCCTTTATCCACTCATCATCTTCCAACCACCAATAATTTTCTGTCAAATTATCATTTTCAAACACTTCAAACATTCCTTCAAAACCATCCGCAAGAGCATAGTCTTTTAAATCATTCTTGTCAATCCAAAATACTTTTCCTTCATCTGATGATTTTAACTCACCTGAATATGTATTAGTTTTATAGAAGAACACAATATAACGGTATTTTCCATCCCGGTGTGTAAATTGTTTTACTCCGCATAATTGCACATTTGCAATATCCAGTCCCGTTTCTTCTTTAACTTCCCTGACAACGGATTCGACAAATGATTCCCTTGGTTCAACATGTCCACCCGGAAATGTAATACCAGCCCAATGAACCTGTCTTTCTATTTCGTCTACAGAAAATGTCATATTTTCCGGGGCAACAACCCATTTCTCTTCAACATCATCATATCTGTGTATAATTGCAATTATGATCCCGGTATATTCTTCAACGGGTTTATCCAGGCCTAACAGATATGCATCTTGTTCTTCTCCAGCCGGAGCCATAATTCCTTCAATATAACCATAATTTATTGGATAATACATATCTTTATGTTCCGGATGGTAAATTCCCATTGGTCTGTCTACTTTAACTGTTACTTTTTGGCCAAGCATATGTACCTCCAATTTCAAATTCTACATCCTATTATAATACATTTTACTTGATATTTCTATCTGTACAAAAAAATAAGACCTGCAGGTACCACCACAGCACCCACAGGTTAATCCATACATCTACAATTTTCCCGGCTTCAGCAAAATCGCGAGCACTATCATGTCTTACCCATAAATACAACCACAGTCCGGAATCTCCTCCTCACGATATTCAAACGCCTTGCCCGCGCATATTTTCTCCACCTCTTGCGTTGCATCCACACCATTATCGCACTTGGAAAGGAGGCAAACCACTTCACAATTCGCCGTCCAAGGAAACTGATCAACAGCCACAGCCTTCTCTACTCGATATCCCCCATCCAGGAACACCCCAAGATCCCTCACCAGACTATCCGGCTTACAGGAAATATACACGATCCTCTCCACGCCATACCCGATAATCTTCGGCAGTGCCTTCGGATGAATCCCGTCTCGCGGCGGATCCAGAATAATCATATCCGGCTTCTCTTCCACTTCATCCAGCACTTTTAACACATCACCTGCAATAAACTCGCAGTTACTCAAACCGTTCTGTGCTGCATTCTCGCGCGCAGCCTCCACAGCTTCCTCCACGATTTCCACCCCAATGACTTTTCCGGCCACCGGAGCCATCAGCTGCGCGATCGTGCCTGTTCCGCTGTAAAGGTCGAATACCGTAGGTGCCTTTCCTCTATCTGTAAACCTGCTCAAGTCACCCACATATTCTCTCGCCGTCTGATACAATACTTCCGCACTGTAAGAATTGGTCTGGAAGAACGAGAATGTGGAAATCCTGAACTTCAGTCCCAACAATTCCTCATAGAAATAATCACAGCCGTACAAGATATCCATATGGTCGCACTTTACCACATCAGCCAGCGAATCATTGGTGATGTGGAGAATGCCGCGGAAAGTACCGGCAAACTTCCCATCCTCCTCCAGACTGCGGAGAGTCTTGCAGAAACCGTCAATCAAAGCTGCTGCACTTTTCTGCAATGCACTACCTTCCCGCAATTCTGCCTCATCTCCTTCGCTGCCTCCCCAGGGATTCTGAGAAGTAGTCACCAGAGCCACCAGAATCTCCCCTGTCCCGGAAGCCTTCCTCACCAGCAGATGGCGCAGATATCCTTCATGCCTGAGTCTGTGGAAGAATGTCACTTCCTCCTTGGCAAAGTAATCGCACACAGTCTTTAAAATCAGCCGATAATCCTGATCTACGATTTTGCAGTCTGTCACTGTCACCACATCATAGAAACTGCCTCTTTTGTGCATACCAAGAGAAAGAGGACCGTCTTTCACCTCATCTCCAAAAGAAAACTCCATTTTATTACGGTATTCATAGCACTTCGGACTTCCTTTGATGCCCTCCCAGGTCCAGCTTTCCTCCTGCCTGTCAAGCACACCGTCCAGAAGCTTCTTCACCTGCTGTTCCTTGATTTTCAGCTGCTCCTCATAAGGCAGTGACAGATAAGTACAACCACCGCATACTCCGAAATGGGAGCAGGGCTCTCCTGTTTCCAATGGAGACTTTTCCAACACTTCTATCAGTCTGCCTTCTGCCTTGCCTTTGCGCACCTTATTTACGCCCAGAAGTACTTTCTGGCCGGGCAGGCTGTTCTTTACGATACAGGTCTCTTCTCCTACTCGTACCACGCCTTTATTGGGAAAATTCACTTTCTCAACAATACCTTCATATACCTGTCCTTTTTTCATACAAAAAACAGACAGCCACCTCTTATCCAGAGGCAGCTGTCTCCTCCTCTCCGTTCATTACAATTGACCGTACATTATGACTGACCGTACTCTATGACCGACCAAACCTGTCTTTATAATTCGTCTGTCTTTATAATTCGTCTTCGAAGACATCATCTTCGTCTTCAAATTCATCTTCGAACTCATCCTCGAAATCCTCAAGGTAATCAGGATTCAGATAGTGGTAGACTGCGTAAGCAATACCTGCTACTGCGGCGATGACACCGATGATAGCCAGTACCCACAGGACAACCTTCCATACTTTATCTTCTTTTTCTTTCTCGCCGATTATTTCTTTTAATTTTGCAATTTCACTAAGATTCAGCTTACTCATATCTCATCATCCTTTCATTATAACAATCATATACTTTATAACATACGCAATTCTCACCCATGTGTGGTAACTTTCTGTTATGTTTTAACTTTACAGTATCGCGCAGTCAAAATAATTTTCTAACAATAGAATACCACATCTTTGCAGAAATTACTACTGTCAATCTATTTTTTTCAATTTTGCAAAAGAGGCATACATAATCTTCTGACCTGCCTGGTCAAATTGCACGGTTACCTTATAATCCCGGGGCTCCTTCTCGATTTTGACTACCGTGCCCTCACCATATTTAATATGCTTAACGCGGTCGCCTTCTTCATAATCTATGGCATCCGGGGCCTGATAAGGAACTCCCTTGTTGATTCCTGCCAGACGGTTCAGGCTGCCTACACCCTGGGCAATGAAAGGCTTATCTGCTTTGGCAACTGTTTTAGGCTTTAAGACAGCTTTGGGGCGCGGGTCGAAAACGGTATCATTCATCTTACCACCCACATTGCCGAAACCGCTTCCGACTGCCTTGTTATTAAAAGCAATAACCTTGTCATCTGCTGCTTGTCTACCAAATCCGGCTCCACCGGATGACCAACCTGACTGTCTTGCCGCCATATGGCTATCCAGCAAATCCTCCGGAATCTCTCTGACGAACCGGCTCACCGGATTATATTGCGTCTCACCGCGAAGCATACGGGCTCTGACTCCGGTCAGAACCAGCTCTTCCTTTGCTCTGGTAATCCCTACATAAGCAAGGCGTCTTTCTTCCTCCAGGTCTGCATTGTCATCTGAGTTAATGGACATATAACTTGGAAAAAGTCCATCCTCCATCCCGGCCATATACACATAAGGGAACTCCAGTCCCTTGGCGCTGTGCAGTGTCATCAACATCACTCTGTTGCTGCCGCTTTCCACATTGTCGATATCGGCTACCAGTGCAAGCTCCTCCAGGAATTCGCTCAAGGACGGCTCATTATGGGTTTCCTCGTAATTTACCGCCTTACTGATCAATTCTTCCACGTTGGCAATACGGTCATCCACATCCTCTTCATCCTGACTTTTCAGGTATTCCTTATATTCTGTTTTTTCCAGAATATCTCTGATCAAATCCTCAATTCCGTAAACTGCAGCCTTGCTGCGGAAGGTCTGAATCATCGTCACAAAACCGTCTATCTTTTGTCCGGCTCTTCCAATGCTCATAATATTATCTGCATCCCGCAGCGCATCATAGAAGCTGATACCGCGCATCTCTGCGTAATCATCTACCTTTTCAATAGTAGAAGCACCGATACCACGCTTTGGAATGTTGATGATTCTCTTTACAGCCACATCATCCCTGCCATTGTCTATAGTCTTCAAATAAGCCAGGATATCTTTAATTTCTTTGCGGGCATAGAAGTTCACACCACCTACTACATTGTAGGGAATGCCTTCTGTAATCATTTTTTCTTCCAGCATACGGGCCTGGGCATTGGTTCTGTAAAGGACTGCACACTCTCCGTATTTTCTGCCTTTTTTTACTTTGGCACAGATATCCCTTGCAATATAATCAGCCTCATCGTATCCGGTGTCAAACTGTCTGTACTGAACAAGATTGCCTTCTCCCTTGTCGGTCCAGAGCGCCTTGTCCTTTCGGCCTCTATTGTTGCGGATGACTGTGTTGGCTGCATTCAGGATGTTCTGAGTAGATCGATAATTCTGCTCCAGCTTGATGACCTTAGCTTCCGGATACACTTTTTCATAATCCAGAATGTTCCTGATGTTAGCTCCACGGAACTTGTAAATAGACTGGTCATCATCTCCCACTACGCAAAGATTGCGGCAGCGGTCCGCCAACAGCCTGATCAACTCAAACTGCGCCGTATTGGTATCCTGGTACTCGTCCACCATAATATAGCGGAATCTTTCCTGATAATACTGCAGCACCTCAGGGCAAGCTTTGAAAAGCTCCACCGTTTTGCAGATCAGATCATCGAAGTCCAGCGCATTGTTTTTCTTCAGAACCTCCTGATATTCCTTGTAGACCATGGCGATTCTCTTCTTTTCAAAATCCCCCATGACCTTCAACTGATACTCCATAGGACCGATCAGGTCATCCTTAAGGGAAGAAATGGCATTCATAAAGGTCCGCTCACGCACTCTCTTCGTGTCGATATCGAATCGCTTACAGATGTCCTTGATGACTGTCTTCTGGTCGTCTGTATCATATATGGTAAAATTGTTGTCATAGCCCAGCTTGTCTATGTACCGGCGCAGTATTCTGACGCAGGTGGAATGAAAGGTAGATACCCAGACCTGGTCAGCCCCAAAGCCTACGATCTGGTCTACACGTTCTCTCATTTCCTGGGCTGCTTTATTGGTAAAAGTAATCGCCAGAATGTTCCAGGGATTCACACACATCTCATCAATCAGATAAGCAATCCTGTGGACCAGCACTCTGGTCTTACCGCTTCCGGCTCCCGCCAGAAGAAGGAGCGGCCCTTCCGTTGTAAGGACCGCCTCTTTCTGTTCTTTATTCAGTGTATCGTAAATGCTCATAAAACCTCTTTCTATTTGACATCATCATCATTAAAGATATCACCGCACTCCGGACAGAACTTAGGAGGCTTGGTGGGGTCTTCCGGCTCCCAGCCGCACTTGTCACAGCGATAAGCCACTGCACCGGCAGGCTTTCTTGCACCGCATTCCATGCAGAATTTTCCCTGATTTACCGTACCACAGCTGCAAGTCCACCCCGCATCTGCCGGCTTTTTGGCGCCGCACTCTCCGCAGAATTTGCCCTTATTGTCCTTTTTGCCGCAGCTACAAGTCCATCCTGCCGCAGCTGCACCTGCCTGAGATGCAGGCTGCATGGGTGTAAAGCCCATCTGTGCGGCTGTAGACTGGTTGTGGCCTGCCTGACTCTGTCCGCCCATCTGGAACAGCTGCCCTGCCTGAATACCGCCAGCCTGAGCCGCCATGTTCATATTGGCAAAAGCCATCATAGGACCGGTAGCCTGATTACTTGCGGCTGCTCTCATGGCATCTGCCTGGGCGGAAGCAAGCTCTGCGGCTGCCATACCAGGATTGCGGTATACTGCTTTCTTCTGCAGCTCTTTGATCATCTTCTCATCTTCTTCAGACGCATTCATGCCGCGGATATTCAGTGATACGATTTCGATACCGCGAAGCTCCTTCCACTTGCTGCTGAGCTCCTGATTCAAAATTTCAGCAAGCTCCATGCTGTGGGCAGGAACGGCGCTGTATCGCACGCCCATTGCAGAAATTTTGGCAAAAGCAGGCTGCATGGCATTCATCAGTTCCGATTTTAACTGACTTGCAATCTGAGACTTTTCAAAGCCGGAAGCTACATTCCCGCATACATTCTTATAAAATAGCAGCGGATCACAGATGCGGAAAGAATATTCTCCGTTACATCTGATGGAGATATCCACGTCAAGGCCGATATTGGCATCTACTACGCGGAAAGGAATCGGTGTGGCTGTTCCGAACAGATTGCTCATATTTTCCTTAATATTAAAATAGTACACTCTCTGGTCCTTGGCTGTGGCTCCGCCGAATGTAAAACGTTTGCCCACGGCCTTGAAGGTATCCATGATGCTTTCTTCCAGATTGCCGGAAAAAAGGCTTGGCTCTGTGGAATTATCATATACAAATTCACCTGCGTCCGCACAGAACTCCACTACCTGTCCCTGATCTACAATAATCATACACTGTCCTTCATTGACCGCAATGATGGAACCATCTGTAATAATATTGTCATTTCCTTTATTGGCGTTACGTCCGTTGCTTACTTTCTTCCTGCCCTTTACTACCAATACGTCTGAAGAAAGAGAATCACAATAGAAATACTCTCTCCACTGATCTTCCAACATAGTTGTGATAGCATCTTTCGCTGCTTTTATAAGTCCCATATACCCTTACCTCCCATTTTCAAGTTGTGATATCCTGCCACATTCCGCAGGTCATTTTTCTCTATTCTATCAAATTTTATGAATTCTCTCAACAGCTTTCTGAAATAATCTTTACAAATCTTTCATTTTCATCTAAACTATATCTTAACGATGTGCTGTCGCATCCTGACTTTCACAAAGAAAACAGACCCTGCGGAGCATACAAAAAAATAACTGTCATATCAGGCACAACAAGAGGGAAGTATAAAATGGGAAAAAAAGCAACAAAAGCAGCTGACAACATGTATTATCTGGCGCGCTCCGAAGCCGCCGAAACCAATCCCGATCTGACCAGCCGTGAAAAGGCTGCTGAGATCATAGGCATCGACCGCACCCGTCTGGCACGTATCGAACTGGACACCATCGCACCATATCCTGAGGAAGTCAAGGCCATGGCCGCCGCTTATAACACACCGGAACTCTGCAATTCCTACTGCGCGCAGGAATGTCCCCTGGGACGGGGCAGCGTCAAAGAAGTCACCATCGATGATTTTGACCGTCTGGCACTGAAGGTTTTAGGTTCTCTGAAAGATATCGATTCTCTCAGAGCATCTCTTATTGCCATCTCGGAAGACGGTGTCATTGAAGAAACGGAACAGGCCGCCTTTCAGGCTATCCTGGATTCTCTTGAGAAAATCAGTACCAATGCAAAAGCCCTCAGACTTTGGGCACTGAAAAATATCCGTCTCAAAAATTAATGTCACCGTACATAATCAATCGGATAATCGCAATCCGCGAATTCAACTCCGTTGAATTTTGCTACTTGTTCATAACCTCATAACCGCTTCGCGGTTTCAGAAAACTGCAGCAGCTGCTGAATCAATCAAACAACTGCTGCAGTTTTCTATTTTTATTAATTGTTCCTTATTTATCTTTATATTACTGTGCTGCCTTTTCAGCAAAATCTGTATTCACCAGATCCTCATAAGGAACCCGCTTTTCCAGTACTTTAGATTCTTCCAGAATATTCTGAAGCAGTGTGAAAGCTTCTTCTTCAAAAATCAGGTTCTCTTTCCAGGTATCCTGTTCATAATATCTGTTTACGATTGTGGTCAAAGTCCCAAGTTCAGTACCTTCAAACTGAGGTGCGATTACTTTGGCGATTTCTTCCGGGGTATGACTCTGTACATAGTCCATTCCTTTCTGCAAAGCATTAGTGAAGGATTGAATGATTTCCGGATTCTCCTCGATATAGCTCTTCTTTGCAGAGAAGGCTGTATAAGGAACATATCCGGAATCTTCGCCCAGGGATGCTACAACATAGCCATCTCCCTTAAGCTCCAGAGAGGTTGCATGAGGTTCAAATTCGACAGTAAACTCTGCCTGCCCACCTGAGAAAGCTGCTGCGGTAGAACCGAAATCAATGCTCTGGTCAATGTTCACATCCGTTGCAGGATCGATATTGTTTTTCTTGAGGATATATTCAAATACCATTTGAGGCATACCTCCAGCTCTTCCGCCCAGAACATCCTTTCCTTTCAGCATATCCCAGCTGAAATCCTCAATAGGTTCTCTGGCTACCAGAAAATTACCTGCACGCTGCGTCAGCTGCGCAAAGTTCACAACATAATCCTGTGTTCCGCCTGCGTAAGTGTAGATCGTACTTTCACTTCCCATGAAACCAATATCGGCTTCTCCGGTGAGTACTGCAGTCATAGTTTTATCTGCCCCAAAACCACACACCAGAGTCAGATCGATTCCTTCCTCAGCAAAGTATCCTTCTTCAATCGCCACATACATAGGTGCGTAAAATATGGAATGGGCCACTTCATTCAATGTCACCCCGGTAAGCCCCTTCCCGTCAGCAGACTTCTGCCTTTTGCCGCAGCCTGCCAGTGAAAGCGCCAGCAGACACACTGCCAGCAAAGATACTATCATTCGCTTCTTCATAATAACCTCCAATTTTTCAGGATAGTTTATTATATTGCGAATAAGAGAAAATGTGCCTGACAATCCTGTTCAGACACATTTTGAAAATTACTTTTTCGGTTCCTTATTTTTACCGTCTCCTGATTTCCTGCGTTCCGAAATATCATCTACCATTTTCTCTATGATCATCTTCTTAATGTAGACGTCATAGCTCAGCAGACAAATGAAAGCAAAAATCTGTAAAAATTCCTGATCTTCCTCTTCAGCCTGGTCGAAAGTGGACTGTGCTTTAGCAAATTTATCTTCCACATCCCTCTTCAGTGCTTCAATCTCATCTTTCTCCATACTGAACACTTCCTGATATATCTTTTCCAGACTGAACTCTTTATCATTCTGAAAATACTTCTCCGTAATCGGGTTAAGCAGCGTCTGTATATCACTGATAGACAGAACATTTTTATAATAGTAGATAAAAAATA
Organism: Lachnospiraceae bacterium; assembly: GCA_017465845.1. Taxonomy (GTDB): domain Bacteria; phylum Bacillota; class Clostridia; order Lachnospirales; family Lachnospiraceae; genus Acetatifactor. Next base: position 16,067 of record JAFTVH010000045.1, read on the forward strand.
GTAAAAGCACGTGCTCCTTGGAATATTTCTTTTTCACTGGGGGAGGAAGCAAGTCATTTTTTGCATAATTATTGATCATGGTCTTGGTCATGACCTTATCCACTCCGGGATTGCGCGCAAGATTACGCAGTCTGTTATCCATAAACGTAGTCACCTGATCCATATATAAATCAATATTCGGAATATCAGCTGACTTGACATATTCCAGCTTGTCCAGTCCCTCCAGAATACTATGCAGCAGATTCTCTGTATCAATCGTCATTATTTTAGCCCCCTTCTTTGGCACAGAACTTTCTCCAGCCCATTCGTACCTCTTTATTATATAGTATTCAAAACTACATGACAACACTTTTCTCCACAAAGTTTTATTATGTTTTATTAAGTTTTATTAAAATTAAGTAATTGTCTGTTTACTTTATTACTTCTATATGCTAAAATGTGTTTAGGTAGCACTGTAACATTTTACAGTGCAAAAGTAAGCAGAGAGGTATTTAAATGAACAAGAAAATAAAAACAGAAGCAGTAGACAGTCTTTTTGATGCCATCTTAAGTCTGGAAAATAAGGAAGAGTGCTATAGCTTTTTTGAAGACTTATGTACAGTCAATGAACTCTTGTCCCTGTCGCAGCGTTTTGAAGTAGCTTCCATGTTAAAGGACCGCAAAACTTATTTGGAAATCGCAGAGAAAACCGGCGCTTCCACAGCTACTATCAGTCGTGTAAATCGTTCTCTGAATTATGGCAACGACGGATATGACTTGGTTTTCGGTCGTATTGGCAAATAATTTATTAGCACAAAGCCCCTTTCCGATTGCATTTAGCATTGGTAAGGGGCCTTTTATGTACATAATAGTCACTCCGGATCAACGGCTGCAACAGCTGTCAGGAAACCTCCTGAACCGCTTCTGCCGCCCGGACACTTTCCTCTTCACTTTCCTCTTCACTTTCACGAAGCGCCTCTTCTTTTACTTCTCGCAGCGCCTCCTGCAATGCCTCTTTCGCAGTCCGCTTGTTAGGTCTGTCAGAAGGCTTGACACCTTTTGGTATCTCCGGTATTTCCTCTTTCTCCTTAACCTCCTGATACATGAAACAGTTTCCCTGGAATACGGCGTTTTCGTCAATAATGATTACTTTAGTAGTAACATCCCCCAGAACTCTGGCTGTGGCTGTCAAATCTGCTTTCTTCGGTGCTACCACATTTCCCAGCACCTCTCCCCCGATGATTGCAGCTTCTGCGGTTACGCTTCCATTAATTTTGCCGCCTGATCCCAGAATCAGGGTACCGGTAATCTTTACATCGCCGTTAACAATGCCGTCCACTCTCGCCGAACCTTCCGCAGTAAAACCACCTGCTAATTCGCACCCTGCACCCAGCATGGTGTTGATTCTGATGTTGGCATTCTCTTTTTTCCCAAACATGCGTCTTCCTCCTCGATGTCAGTTAACCATTAATCGGCAACATCTCTGCCGGATCGATATAGATTTCATCCTTCATGATCTGATAACCAAACTTGGCGTTATCAGTGCCTATGATGTATATTGTGGTACCTTTTGCTACAGTATCACCCAGCTTCACATTTACATTTCCCTTATTTCGATAAATAGTAATATATCCGTTACTATGATCTACCCATACACTATGACCATATTCGGGATCTTCGTTGATGGCTGTGACTGTTCCGTTTGCCGTTGCTATTACAGTCACTCCGGCAGATGCCGTAAAGATATACATTGGATCCCCATCTGTTTTTTCTTCCATATGAGCGGAACCGGTAAGAGGATACTCTGTAGGTAAAGCCTGTTCTTCCAGTGTTCCTGTAAGTTCCTCGATTGTAGCCGTCTTCTGATTCACCGTTTCACTCAAAAGCGCTATTTTCTCATTCAGTCCTTCAATCTCTGCAGTCAGTCCTTCAATCTCGGTATTCAATCCTCCGATCTGTTCCTGTAATCCTGCAATCTCTTCCTCTTTCCGGGTTACAATCGCTTTCTGTTCATCGATCCGGCGATTTGCAACCTCCCATACCTTCTGTTCATAGATAAAATATCCCAGGATAATACCAAGAATCACACATCCTGCGATAATCAGCACCTGCAAAAGCCAGGGCTTTATCCGAAATTGTTTCACATTTGCATCCACCGCATCAGACGTCACAATGATCACATGATTGTTCTGGTGCTTATGTTTTTTTCGTTCCATAAAAAATCACCTCCGGTAAACGTATCTATTTTACCACAGGTGACTCTTCCATTCAACGCTATCTTAACATTTTTGTAACATTTTCCCAGCCTATTTCTTAATTTTCTCTTAATGTACAGAATTTTCCCTTCGATTTTTGTGCAGATTTCCTATACATCAAGAGCCATATCTCCCTTTTGAATCCAGCCCTTCTTTCTCATGAACTCCGAAACTACCAAAGTAACGACAGCGGGAAGGATAAAATGCATTATCAGAATCAAAATGAGTGCTTCTAAGCTGCTTTTTCCGTCTGCCACCATAGCTCCATAAGCTGAAAACTGTCCTACAAAACCGGCTGAACCCATACCGGAACCTACCGGTGTACTGGTCATATGTAACACTGCAGAAGCTACCGGTCCTAAAATCGCACTGGAAACAATGGCAGGTATCCAAATGACAGGCTTCTTTACAATATTGGGAACCTGAAGCATGGAGGTTCCTACGCCCTGTGCAATCAGTCCACCCATTTTATTCTCGCGATAGCTTGCTACTGCAAAACCAACCATGTTACAGCAACAGCCGATTGTAGCTGCACCTGCTGCCAACCCACTGATATTCATGGCTACGCCGATCGCTGCAGAACTGATGGGAAGTGTGAGAATCATGCCCATGAGAACAGATACAATGATACCACCGATCACGGGGTGCTGCTCAACATTGACATTGACCAGGGCTCCCAGCCAGCCCATGAATGTGGTAATCGGCGGTCCAACAACCAGCCCAACCACTGCTCCGGACAGGATACATGCAAGCGGTGTCACGATAATATCCACCTTCGTCCTACCGGCCACCAGCTGCCCAATCTTGATAGCTACCAGGGCTGCGATAAAGGCCCCGAGAGGTTCTCCCGGTTTTCCCAATGCAAATGCTTCCATTGCGGTTACAGACGGCCATGCTCCAATCATACCGGCTACGGCGGCAGATACTGTCACAAGGGGACCCTGCTTGAATTTACAGGAAACTCCTACACCTATGCCGGCACCGGTCAGTGTCTTGGCTACATTACTGATAGCAGTTATGTAAGTTCCTGCCGTTCCCCCGATCAGACTGCCAATCTGCGCTATAATGGTACCTATGATCAACGTGGAGAAAAGTCCCAGTGCCATTCCGCTTAAACCATCTATAAAGATTTCATTCAGCCATTTTTTAAACTTATTCATATGCTTCCTCTTTTCTTGTTTGTTCTTTCTATCTTGTCAGCTGTCTTGTCAGCTGTATGTACTCTATCACAACTCTATTAGAAAATCAAGAACTTTTTTCTTTACTTTTCAAATACATTGTGCTATTCTATGCTTGTTGCAGGAGTTGCAGCGCGATTGATTATTTGGAGGTATCACAATGAACAAAGGTACAGTAAAGTGGTTCAACAACCAAAAAGGTTATGGTTTCATCTCTGACGAAGCTGGTCATGATGTATTCGTACATTACTCCGGTCTGAACATGGAAGGTTTCAAGACTCTGGAGGAAGGCGCAGCCGTTGAATACGAAGTAGTTAACGGTGAAAAGGGACCTCAGGCTGTTAATGTAACCAAGTTATAAGCCACATTTATAAGAGACTGAAAAGGGCTGTATACCGAGTGGTATACAGCCTTTCATGATTAATCGCAGCGTTTCAGCAAAAATTCAGAACATCTTCGAACTTCATGCTTCCCCCAAACAGGTCCAGGGCACTGCCTATGGTCACATTTACTCTATCTTTCCCCAATGCTTTTAACAGACGTAAATCTTCAAAATCATGCACTCCACCCGCATAAGTTACCGGCTTCCGTCCCCAGTCACCCAGCATATTTACCAGCGTCTGCTCAATTCCCTGTGCTTTCCCCTCCACATCTACTGCATGGATCAGAAATTCATCACAGTAGTCTGCCAGCCTGTCAAGCAGACTCATATTCATGATTTCCTGTGTCACCTTCTGCCATCTGTCCGTAACTACCCGGTATTCCTCTCCCACTTTTCGGCAGCTGACATCCAAAACCAGATGCTCTTTTCCGACAGCTTTTTTCATAGCTTCCAGCCTGTCAAAATGAATCATGCCATCCTTAAATACATAAGAAGTCACAATTACATGGCTGGCACCGGCTTCTAAAAATTCCGATGCGTTATCGGGATTGATGCCGCCGCCCACCTGAAGCCCTCCCGGATAGGCTGACAATGCGGATATCGCCTGACTCTTCGTAGCTTCATAATGCTCACTGGCAGATGGATTAAGTAAGATCACATGACCGCCTTTGATATCATATTTCTGATAGAGTCTCGCATAAAAAGCTGCATCCTGCCCCGACACAAAATTCTCAACAGCCTGATCATTCTTATCCCTTAAACTGCCGCCTACAATCTGTTTTACCTGTCCGTTATGAATATCAATACATGGACGAAATTCCATTGTCTGTTCCTCCTTGTTGCTCCGTTTTCCTCAGCAAAGCGATGCCTTTATTCCCCACGGATAGCCCACCGCATCTTAGTAGATTTAGCACGGCTGTTACGGATACACTCCTCTGCTGAAGGACGGATGACATCCTTACAGATATCACTGTAAATACCTTCCTTGTAAAGCCTCTGGAATGACTTCTTCACAAGCCTGTCCTCTCCCGAATGGAAAGTCAGAATTGCCACTCTACCGCCCGGTGCCAGTACATTCGGAAGCTTCTCCAGAAATGCATATAGAACCTCATATTCATTATTCACATCTATTCGAAGCGCCTGAAATGTCCGCTGACAGGATTTCTTCACTGCTTCCTTCCTCTCAGCTGCCGGAATAAACGCAAGCGTCTCCTCAATCACATTGCGAAGCTGCGTCGTCGTCTCGATTACCCCTCCTCTTTTCAGAGTCGTTACCACCGCCTTAGCGATCTCTGCCGCATAAGGCTCGTCCGCATTTTCGATCAACATTCCGGTCAATTCTTCCTGATCCACTTTTTTAAGCCTCTCAGCCGCCGAAATCCCTTTTTCCGGATTCAGTCTCAAATCAAGCGGTCCTTCTGTTTTATAGGAAAATCCTCTGTCCGGATTATCTATCTGCATAGAAGACACACCCAGGTCAGCCAATATGAAATCAAACTTTCCTGCCTGTGCAGCCACCTGATCGATATCTGCAAAATTCATTTTTAAGATGGTCAGCACATCCGCGCCATAACCTTTTGCACGCAGCCGTTCAGTTGTCTTAACAATTTCAATAGGATCAATATCCAGCGCATACAGATGACTTCCTTCCACCTTTTCAGCTGTCAGACACTCCAGCATCTTGCTGCTGTGCCCGCCATACCCAAGCGTCGCATCCAACCCTTTCTGCCCCGGCTTGATTTCCAGAAAATCCAAAATCTCCTTCACGCAGATCGAAATATGCATTCCCGCCGGTGTTCCGCCCTTCTGCATCACTTTCTGCACTGTCTCCCCGTACTTCTCCGGCTGCAATTCTTTATACTTCTCCTTATAATTCCTGGGATGCGTCCCCTTATACCGAACTCGTCTCTGATGCTTCTCTTCCATCTTACCCTCCAAATCTGATTTTTTACTATTATACACTCTCTTTCACATATCTGCAATCAACTTTAATCTCTCAAATTAGCTGATACCCGTTTCTTTAATTTTTCTGATTGAATGCAAACATGAATAAAACGATTTTTTTTGAAGAGACTAAGTAACGAGCTAAGTAAACTCACACAAGTATAAGCTCTGCAACAATGTTTTCATAAATAGGGCATCTGCCCAAAAGGAGGACTCTATGAAGAAAAGTAAAAAACTTCTTGTGTTAGGAATCATCCTGACCTATGTGTGCCTGGCAGCAGCCTGCACCAGGAAAAGCACAGACAATGGCAACAATTCCGGTACTATGGCCGGAACTGATGCCACCCAAAACGGCACTACTACAAATGGGACTTCAAACGGCACTACCACAAATGGAACTACAAACGGCACTACAGGTACTGATCACATCAATAATAATGCCACAACCGGTACCGACCATATCAATAACGGTACCGATGGCGTAATTACAGAAACAACCGGTACCCACGATGGAGTCATAAATGATGCTGGCAACGCTGTCGGAAATGCTGTGGAAGATGCAGGTCATGCAGTCGGCAATGTAGTAGAAGATGCTGCAAACGGCGTATCTGATATTACAAATGACGTTCTTGGCAACGATCATAACAACACAACTGCTACAGATCATAACCGATAAAATAGAAAACGGCTGCACATGCCCTTCTCGGTTTGTGCAGCCATTTTATTTATACCGGCCATACACCTTCTATCAGCGTACCATCGCGATACGCCTCAAGAAGTTCTTCCAGATAATAAATATTTTCTTTGATTTCACGTCCATTATCCGTATCAGCCACCATTTTTCTGTAGTAAAAATTCTCCACCACAATAGAATCAGAGAAAATATCGGATTCATTGATGATTGCCGTTTCCATGGATTTGAAAGGCTCATGGGCTACAAGACGCATTCCCCTGGAATTACATACCAGTGTATATCCTGCAATACCGGTCTTTTCATGGTATGCTTCTGAAAATCCTCCATCGATGATCAGCAGCTTGCCGCCGCACTTGATGGGCGATTCCCCGTGAATTTGCTCCACCGGCACATGACCGTTAACAATGTGGGCATCCTTCTCGTTTAGCCCGAATTCCTTCAGGATATGATTTACAATTTCTTCCTTTTCCAGAAGCTGATAATAGCAGTTCTTCTTTTCATGGTGGGTCACAGGGTCTGAAACAAAGTAACGCTCGAATGTCGCCATCTTTTCTTTACCAAATACCGGGGAACCGGGACCTGTCCAGATATACCAAAGAATATCCTGACCATCTCTGCGGGCAGCAGGATCCTTGGAATAATAACCTCTCCTGGCGTGATATTCCAGAATATCATACAGAGCCTTGCCACTATATTCTTTTCCAAAAATTTCCACCCCACTGAAGCTTCCGTCTTCTTTCAATGGCACACAGCCGTGGTACAACAGATTATCGTTGTAAATCTTATACAGACCACCCTTGGAAAACAGAAATCTGACATGACGCTGCAGCTTCTCACACTTCATAAAGACCTGCTGCAGGCGCATCATGGTGCGCAGTTCCTCTTCTGTGAGTTCGTAAGGCTTTTCCGGATTCACAGTAGGGAAATCCACATCTTTCATGGGATATTCCCTGCCATCAATCAGCACTGTCTTTTTCTCATAATCAATCTTGTCTAAAAGAAGTCTATCGTCCATATGGAATTCCGGATGACGCATGATGACCTGGCCTTCCAACTTGAACAAGATCATGGTAATGGCCTTGTGCATTTTAGTATCAAGGCTTAAATCTTTTGTATTGTAATCTGTATTATATTTAATTTTGAAAACATCACAGTTGTTGTCCGCATATGTCTCAAGGGCAAAGGTTGCCAAGGGCAGCAGATTGATGCCGTAACCTTCTTCCAGTGTAGCCAGATTACCGTATCTTGCAGCCACCCTTATGACACTGGCAATACAGACCAGGCTGCCGCTTGCTGCCCCCATCCATGCCACATCATGGTTTCCCCACTGGACATCTACGGAATGGTAGTCGCATAACGTATCCATAATCAAATGAGGATCGGGTCCTCTGTCATAAATGTCTCCCACAATATGGAGATGGTCAATAACCAGACGCTGTATCAGATGACTTAAGGCAGCAATGAACTGGGGAGCACGCCCAATTCTGATAATAGTATGAAGAATTTCATTATAGTAAGCTTCCTTATCCTGAAGCTCTTCCTTTTCCGTGATAAGTTCTTCGATTACATATGCAAAATCTTTGGGGAGCGCTTTGCGCACCTTAGATCTCGTATATTTGGACGCAACTCTTTTAGTGATCTGCACCAGACGATGGAGAGATATCTTGTACCAGTCTTCAACATTATCTTCTTCTCTTTGAACGATTTCCAGCTTTTCTTCCGGATAATAAATCAATGTGGCCAGACTCTTCTTATCTTTATTGCTGATTGAATTGCCAAATTCCTCGTCAATCTTTCGGCGAACCGTTCCGGAACCGTTCCGCAGTACATGATTAAACTGTTCATATTCCCCATGGATATCTGTCAGGAAATGCTCTGTTCCTTTTGGCAGACACAAAATAGACTGCAGATTAATAATCTCTGTAGAGGCTGCCGCTATAGTTGGATACCGTTGTGCCATACTTTTCAGCACCTTTAACTCCATCTCGTTCATGTATTACCTCCTGAAAAAACACTTCCTTATTACATCTATAACAATTACATCTGTTCATCAATAACATGGCTCATATTGTAAAGTCCTGCCGACTTTCCTGCCAGGAATTTGGCAGCCTGTACCGCGCCCTTGCCAAATACAGCCTTGGAATATGCAGTATGTGAAAAAGTAATGACTTCGTCTGCACCTGCAAAAATAACATCGTGATCACCGACTATTGTTCCGCCACGCACTGCACTGATACCGATTTCCTTCTGCGGTCTCTTTTCTCTTCTGGCGCTTCTGTCATATACATATTCGTATTCGTTGTTAAATTCCTCATTGATGGAATCCGCAAGAGCAATAGCAGTTCCGCTGGGTGCATCCACCTTCAGATTGTGATGTTTTTCCACGATTTCCATATCAAAGCCTGCAGGTGCCAGAACTCCGGCTGCTTCCTTTAACAGCTTTAACAGCAGATTGATACCCAGAGACATATTGGCAGATTTCAAGACAGCTATCTTTTCAGAGGTCTCCTGCACTTTCTTAAGCTGCTCTTCACTTAAACCGGTAGTACATACTACACAGGGAAGCTGCTTCTCCACACAAACCTCCAGCATGTGGTCAACTGCTGCCGCAGTGGAAAAGTCGATGAGACAGTCAGCTTCTACGCTGCAGTCCTCCAATTTTGCAAAGACCGGATATGTATTATGCCCGTCATCTCTTGCATCTATTCCTGCTACGATTTCAACCTCCGGGTCTGCAGCCACCAGAGAAGAAATAACCTGTCCCATTTTTCCGTTACATCCATGCATGATTAATCTTACCATATATTCCTCCATTCCGTTGCAATGCACGTTACTGTTCACAGCAACATGATGCACCTCTACATTATTATAAAGAACAATCCCGCCCTTGACAAGTATCAAAGACGGGATTGGAATCATCAAAATATGACTTACAGGATTCCGTAATCCTCCATGGCCTTCTTCAGTCTTGCAGCATTGGCTTCTTCCATCTCGGTCAAAGGCATGCGCAGAGGACCTGCCTCCATTCCCATCAGGTTCAGTGCTTTCTTAACAGGAATCGGATTTACTTCACAGAACAGAGCATTGCACAGGTTCAGTGCCTCCAGCTGCATCTTACGGCTGCCTGCCACATCTCCATCCAGGAACTTCCGGCAGATTTCGTGAGTCTGTCTGGGAGCCACATTGGAAAGCACGGAAATAACACCGATACCGCCCAGTGCCATAATAGGTACGATCTGGTCATCGTTACCGGAATAAATATCCACACATCCGTCAGCGATTGCAGCAAGGTGAGCAATCTGGCTGATATTGCCGCTGGCTTCTTTCACACCTACGATGTTCTCAACATCTTTACACAGTCTTACAACAGTCTCCGGCAGGATATTGCATCCTGTACGGCTGGGTACATTATATAAAAGCACAGGGATCTTCACAGAATCTGCAACTGTCTTAAAGTGCTGATATAAACCGTTCTGAGTTGCCTTATTGTAATAAGGGCTTACCAAAAGCAAACCGTCTGCGCCGTACTTTTCAGCTTCGGTAGAAAGATAAACTGCTGTGTCTGTAGCATTGGAACCTGTTCCGGCTACTACAGGTACTCTTCCTGCTACGACTTCCACAGTATATTTGATGACATCCAGATGCTCCTCATGGGTCAGTGTAGATGCCTCACCGGTCGTACCACATGCAACAATGGCATCTGTTCCGTTTGCAATCTGGAACTCGATTAAATCTTTCAGTTTCTCATAATTCACTTCCCCGTTCTCTTTCATAGGGGTTACAATTGCTACTGCTGCACCTTTAAAAATAGACATACATTTCCTCCATTCCGGTCCTTTGGACCACTCCATATCCTTAGTATCTCTGCCGGAGTTTTCAATCCGAATGAGCAGTCTGTAAAGCCTGCGGCTTCACAGGCTCGCGTTGCTCATTCACGCAAAACGAAACGCCGACGTACGAAGCGCCGGCGTAAAATTACCATTCCGCGATAGCACTCCATCTAGCCACTAGATGACAGTCATACGGCTCTTAACCGTATGCCCAAGACTTGAACTACAGGACTTCTCCTCTTTCGGCGCGTTCCCCTTTCTCGTTCCCTCTCCTGTGCCTGCCACATCCGGAAGATACTCTTGAAACACGCAACCTCTATCTCTAATTTCACTTATCATATCACCTTAGTACTTTGCTGTCAATGATTAATTCCGAAAACTCTTAACATAAATTTCTCTATTTCACCATAGTCCGGTCATCAGTTACTCCCAGACCTTGAATTTTACAGTTTCAATCTTGGACACCTCATCTGCCAACATGCAGATTTCATCTTTCAGGCTGATACCTGTCAAAATAACATTCGTCTCACCGTGGCACTCAATGAGCGCCTTCAGATCGTCCACGGTAATGATATCTTTCTCAATCAGTCCCAGAACTTCGTCCAGAATCAACAAGTCACATTCTCCTGTCATAAGGACCTTTCTTGCAAAATTGATTCCGTTGCGAATATTACGAATCTCTTCTTTCTTCTTCTCATCAGGAAGTTCGGCGTAGTTTTCATCCGATTTTTCAAAATGGAACAGCTTAATCTCCGGTTCCATTCTCCGTATGAATTCTGAATCACTTAAGCCTTTCCCTTTCAGAAATTGTATAATTACTACCGCTTGCCCTTCTGCTGCAGCCTGCACGGCTCTGCCAAGAGCAGCCGGTGATTTTCCCCTTCCATCCCCAGTGTAGATATAAATCATACCTTTTCCCATGTGCGCACCTCGCTATCTGTCGTAGAAAATGGATTTTAAGGTATTGTACCATATTTAACGAAATTTTGCAACTTTATAACTCTTCGCTAAAAAGTTCCAGCTTGCTGACAGATACTTCGAATGCGACTCTGCGCTCCACATTCTCTTCATCCAGCTTCTTCATATATTCCCTGCTCTGAATACGTCCCCAGATGGCGCAGCGCTCTCCTACTCTGAAATTGCTGGCATATCTGGCATTTCTACCCCAACAGATACAGGGTATGTAATCAGATTTGCCATAGGGTCTGTTCACGGCTAAGAGCAGGTCTGCAATCTCTCTTCCGAGAGGTGTCTTACGGTAAATCGGTTCCTTACAAATATATCCATCCAGAAATATCTGATTGGTTCTGGCACTTTCTTCAATCTCATCCACAAATTCAATCTCTCTTGCAAATACGGATAATACCAGTCTGTTCTTGCGCTCCTCGTGACGATTGTAGGAACGGAACTGTCCGCTTACACTGATCAGCATCCCTTTATAGTCCGCATTCACATCCAGAAGCCGCTCCGATACCATTACAGGAATGATATCATAGCTTTCACTAAGCCTCTGTACCTTCACATCCACCATGTAGAATCCTTCTCCGAAGATTTCATGGCTAAAGGCAAAATCTCCTACGATTTCTCCCATAACCGTCACCTGGTTGTTTTCAATTACCTTATCTGTCATTTCGAGTTCTCCCTTCTTACTATTAAGACTTATTCCGGCAACTGTCCTTTCACACATTGTCGCCTGTAATTCACTTTATTTATACTCCATTTTTGGCTTCTTGAGTACTCTAAAATATCGCGCAATCCACCAAACATCGCACAAACCTACTTTTTTTTCCATAATTTTTTATGTGAGAAATCTCCAAAAACCACCGCAAACTCCCATTTTTTCTTGCATACCGCGCAAAATAGTGTTATACTGATACAGTTTGAAAAATCGACACAAAAATCGGTCGACGATAATCTTCTTTTTTCGCCGCATACCGACAGTTATCGACAAAACTCGTCAAATATCGGGGATTCCCGGTAAGTCTGATATGGAGATGAAAATATCATGAAACAAAAAAGAGAAGACGTAAGAAATATTGCTATTATTGCCCATGTAGACCATGGCAAAACCACTCTGGTAGATGAATTGCTCAAACAGAGCGGCGTATTCCGCGAGAATCAGGAGGTAGCTGAGCGCGTTATGGACTCTAATGATATCGAAAGGGAACGAGGCATTACCATCCTTTCCAAGAATACTGCTGTTATGTATAAAGGCACCAAGATCAACATCATTGACACCCCCGGTCACGCTGATTTCGGCGGCGAGGTAGAACGTGTCCTGAAAATGGTAAACGGTGTTATCCTGGTGGTTGACGCTTTTGAAGGAGCTATGCCCCAGACCAAATTCGTGCTGCGCAAGGCCCTGGAGTTAAAGCTTCCTGTTATTGTATGTATCAACAAGATCGACCGTCCGGAAGCAAGACCTGACGAAGTCATTGATGAAGTTCTGGAACTTTTCCTGGAACTGGATGCAGACGATTCCCAACTGGATTGTCCTTTCGTATTCGCTTCCGCCAAAGCAGGCATCGCTTCTTTGGATTCCCACGAACATGGAACCAGCATGGAGCCTTTGTTTGAGACAATTCTGGACTATATTCCGGCTCCCGAGGGAGACCCTGAAGCAGGAACTCAGGTACTGATCAGTACCATTGATTATAATGAATATGTAGGCCGTATCGGTGTAGGTAAAGTAGATAACGGTACCATCAGTGTGAACCAGGAAGTAGTTATCTGCAACCACCATGAGCCTGATAAGCAGGTTAAAGTAAAAGTCAGCAAGCTATACGAATTTGACGGCCTGAACAAAGTCGAGGTACGCAGTGCTTCTATCGGCTCTATCGTAGCTATCTCCGGTATCAGTGATATCCACATCGGTGATACCCTGTGCTCGACTGACTGCGTGGAGCCTATTCCTTTCCAGAAGATCAGTGAGCCTACCATTGCCATGCATTTTATGGTAAACGACTCTCCTCTTGCAGGTCAGGAAGGAAAATATATCACCAGCCGTCACCTGCGCGACCGTCTCTTCCGTGAGCTGAATACCGATGTATCCCTGCGCGTGGAAGAAACCGATGCTGCTGACTGTTTCAAGGTATCCGGACGTGGTGAGCTTCATCTGTCTGTCCTGATTGAAAATATGAGACGTGAAGGCTTTGAATTTGCGGTAAGTAAAGCAGAAGTGCTTTACCATCATGATGAAAACGGCAAGCTGACCGAGCCTATGGAGCTGGCTTATATCGATGTTCCTAACGAGTTCGCCGGTGCCGTTATCGAAAAGCTGGGCCAGAGAAAAGGGGAACTGCGCAATATGGGCTCCATCAGCGGCGGAACCTATACCCGCCTGGAGTTCTCCATTCCTGCCAGAGGTTTGATCGGTTATCGTGGAGAATTCATGACTGATACCAAGGGTAACGGTATCTTAAACACTGTATTTAATGGTTACGATCATTATAAGGGAGATATCCAATACCGCAAGCTGGGCTCCCTGATTGCTTTCGAGGCAGGTGAATCCATTACCTACGGCCTGTACAATGCCCAGGAGCGTGGTACCCTATTCATCGGACCCGGCGAAAAGGTATATGCCGGAATGGTAGTAGGACAGACCGGACGTAGTGAAGATATTGAACTGAATGTTTGCAAGAAGAAACAGCTGACCAATACCCGTTCTTCCAGTGCAGATGAAGCACTGCGCCTGACACCGCCTAAGATTTTAAGTCTGGAGCAGGCACTTGATTTCATCGATACAGATGAATTGTTAGAGGTAACTCCTACACATTTGAGAATCCGTAAGAAGATTCTGGATCCTACGCTTCGTAAGAGAGCGGCTATGAGCAAGAAATAACAGACTATATCAAAACAGTAAGAGGCGTCTATTCACATAACTGTGAGTTGACGCCTCTGCTTGTTTTGGTTAAATCATGCATGCAATTGTGGATTATTATCACTCCGCAAAATCTCCAGGCCTTTAAAACGCAAAATCTCCTACCAACGGGCAATGATCAGAGGAACTAAGAGCCCTTGTGTCCGTAAGTACCTGAAAACATTCTGCCTGAAGAGAGTTCTCTCCATAAGTCAGAATATAATCGATTGTAACAGCGGGAAGAGAAGTTCCCACATAATCTCCCTGTTCATTTCTTACTGGGTATTTATGGCAGGTATGGCAATCGGTTGTCTTCGGCGCCTTTGCACGGATATCCTGAAATCCTTGGGTCAGCATTGTCTTGTAGGGAAGTTCTCCCTGAACGGCATTGGCTCCGTTATTCAGATCTCCGGCTACGATAACCGGTACATTATATTTCTCAATAATCTCATCGCAAAGCTTCTTAAGAGCTGCCACATTTTCCAGTCGCTGCCTCGTATCCTTCTCTGATTGATATTGCCACCAGAAATGAGTAGAAATGATGCAGACAGGCTTTCCGGTTGCTTTTTCTTTCAATATTGCCCAGGTTATAGATTTAGAGTTGATATCATTTAAACCCTCGTATGGCATAAATCCGCTGTCTAAAAGTTCCCATCTGTCTCTGCGATAGAAAACAGGAGTAAAATTACGGTTCCACTCTTCAGGAGCAGCTTCTGCGTAAGTATCCTTTAAAATCTCCTGCATCGCATCTTCTCCCTGACGGCTGGTATCAGGATTACACTCCTGGAAAGTACAAAAATCCGGCCGGCACTCCTGAATTAAAGTGTAAATCAGGCGATTGCGGTTCGCCACGCTCTCGGTCTTTGGCATATTTCCCCATATGTTCTGATCATATAAACGAATCATCTTTCCTTTTTCTCCATTCCGGACCGGTCTTCTCTATCCTCTCCCGGATTCATTCCGGCCGCTTTTTTAAAGCTATTCGAAAGCTTCGTTTAGAAGTATAATCCACTCAGTTTGCAAAGTCAATAATCGCTGTTACGGTTTCGATTAAAATTCATACATGGTAAGATATTTCTTCGTATTTTCGCACATCTCATCAAATAATTTCCGTGCATCCTCTATTCCACAGGTAACAAGCGGATCATTTGCAAATGCAGAGAATATCTTTTCCGGATCACGTTCTGCAATTCCCTCGGATACCAGCTCCTGCTCTGCACTAATTCTGGAAACAAGAGCATAGATTTCTTTCGGGATCGGTCCGGCAAATACAGGTGTCAGGCTGTTTGATCTGAACACTGCATTTGTCTCGACCACTGCACCCATAGGCAGGTTGGGAATCTGACCCATATTAGGGATATTTACATTGGTAACCAGCTCTGTGAGACCCAGCAATGCTCTGATCTGATTGACACCTTCTTCTCCGGTACCGTTGATCTTCACTTCCTCTTCACCGCTTACCAGTCTGGCGCTTCTTTCCAGACGTTTCTTCAGGTCTTCTTTTCTCCATGCAACCGTTGTCAGACCAAAGTGCATTTCTTTTACGCGCTCAGGACTTTCCAGATACCATTTTCCTTCACAAAACTCTGCAAGATGTCTGTCTCCGGCAGCTGCAATGTATCCGAAACGGTTGAATAAATCTATCTTTACTTTTTCATTGCATGCAAAGCTGTTATTCATCCAGTTGCTGTCAACTGTTCCCTTCTGATAACCATCTTTGTGATTCTTGCAATATTCACGGTAGTAAGGGAACAGATCGATATTCTTGTAGGTAGCTTTGGTCAGCCAGGTAAAATGATTGACTGCTACAGGATTTACCTTGATTTCATGTCTCTCAACATTTTGGACACCCAGCATCTCTTCTACCACACGTGCAAGGAATTTCTGGGTTCCGAATACCTCATGGCAGCAGCCGAAGGCTTTGATTTCCGGGTAGACTCTATAAAGTGTCTTTACACACAAGGTCATAGGATTGGTATAGTTGATGACCCATGCCTGGGGTGCATATTTCTTGATATTCTCTGCGATTTCCTCAAACATAGGAATAGTACGCATTGCACGAACAATTCCGCCGGGGCCTGAGGTATCACCAACAGACTGATAAATGCCGTATTTTTCCGGTGCATGTACATCTGATTCCATCTCATCAAAGGTTCCGGGAAGAATGGAAATAATGATAAAATCAGCACCAGTCAAAGCTTCTCCAATGGTTTCTACTGCATGATAATTCCAGATGGACTTTGCACCTTCTGCTGACTGGAATTTATTTCCGATGATTTCGTTGTTCTTTGCAGCCTGCATATCGATATCATACAGATATACGTCTCCGCTGATATCATCACAGGATGCCAGGTCACTCATAAGTCCCCACGCCCAACCACGGGAACCGCCGCCTATGTAGGCAATTTTGATTTCACTTACTTTGCTTGCTTCATATTTCATGAGAAATACCTCCGTGTTTTTTCTTCAGTATATATCATAAAATTTATGTTTTCCTTGAAATAATTGCCTGTTTTCTTTAAATTCTTGATTAATTTGTTTTCTTTCCATCATTTTTTTGCTATAATAATTTTGCAGATTAGGACTTTATTTTGCAATTATGATCGTCTGTTGGAGGCTTCTATGATACTTGTAAGTGACAGAACCATTTCCCGAAATGCCATATCAAATAAAAGAGTAATATGCCGGGTGCATTATCACGAAGAGCACGAACTGTACTATATGCTGAAAGGGAAAACAACCTACTACATCGGAGATGAAATTTACCACATTGAAGAGGGAAATTTTGCTTTTATACCCAAAGGTATTCTGCACAAGACGGATAATGAGAACTGTTTGACGAATGAGCGTATCCTGGTAAGCTTCGGTGACGATATTTTTACAGATGAACTGCAAAGCGTGAAAGAAGAACTCTGCAAATGTCGCCTGATATCCATTACAGAGTCTCAGCTTCCCCGTCTGGAAGCCTTGCTTCTGCAAATCGAAGCCGAGAGCAATCGGGATGACAGCTATAAGGATATTATGACGGATTTGTATATCAAGGAACTATTGACTCAGATATGTCGCTATAAATACGAGCATAAACAGGTCCTGTCAGGTTCTGACAAGACCATACATATGATTTCTAAATTTATCAGCGCTAACTTTCGTCAGGAGCTTTCTCTCAAGACATTGAGCAAGATCTTTGCCATGAGTGAAAGCCACCTGTCCAGAAAGTTCAAAGCCTCCACAGGAATCGGATTGAACGAATACATTAATTACGTGCGTATTACCAATGCGGAAAAGCTTTTACAGGAAAATGAACTGTCCATTACAGAGATTGCGGAACAATGCGGCTATAATGACAGTAATTACTTTTCTACTGTCTTTAAGCGGGTTAAGGGGATGACACCGCAGAAATATGGGAAGCATTTTCGTATCTGAATAAACAGCCCTGCCAATCCCCTTCCGGCAATTTATTTCTCATTCGAAAATTGCTTCTTGAAACAGTTGAAATTGTATTTATTATGGGAGGAATCAAGCACGGCAAACTCCACATATTTGAAACAGCTGCCTGCCTTTGCTTTGTATTGCTTACCATCTTCATCTAAAACATTGACACAAAAATCTTCAAATGCCCTCGCAAACTGTTTCGCTACCTGTGCTGCATCATTTCCAAATGCACCACACCCCCAGGCACCAAGTACCAGATATTCATATCCCTGCTCTGCTGCAACATGGAGCATAGCCAGAATGCGCTGATATAATACCTCCTCCAGCTGCTTTGCCCTTAGCTTACTGCCCACATGTCCCAGTGCTGGCGCTGCGCAAGTCAGGACAGCTACAGAAAACGGCTCATCCATATATTGTCTGTCCCGCTGCCGAAATACCTCCACATGGGGCGAAATAATCATGGAGTCTGATGACATCAGCCGACGCGATTTCTTTCTGTTATAATCATAATATTCCCGTGCCTGATCACCTTCCAGTGAAACCAATAATGTGCTTCTTCTGCATAAATCTTCTTCCTGCGCCACATCCCCATACCTGACGCCTCCGCCCGGATGCGTTGCATTGGCAAAATTCAATACCAACACTTTACCCGTAGGAGTCTGGCTGTTCCAGATTTCAGACTTCATAATTTCCCTTGCTGCTTCAAAAGAATCTCTGTTCGTCACAGTAAAAATCGGCTTCTTGTGATCACTATATAGCGACCGCTGTAACAAATGGTTTTCTTTCAGCTGACTGACAGCTTCCACTGTCCAGACAATGGCCTCCTTGCAGGAAGCGGTATCCTTATTCAGATGGATATTCTGCCCATTCTTTGAATATCTCCCTGCAGCAATGACTTTCAAGGTATCATGCAACGTCTTAACTCTCCCTAATCTTGTGCTCATCGACAATCCTCCGCCCTTCAGATTTTACTTTTATTTTAGTATTACTCCTTATTAATGTCAATGAACCCAAGAAAGATTTTCGCTCCACCCAAAGGAAGTCTGAAACCTACTTTGCCATAAAAGCCAAAACCTCAGCTTGTTCGGCGCTGACCGATTCCCATTCTTTTATGAAACAGATAAATGTGTATCGCCAGCATAAATACAATGATAATGGATATCGCTTTGTGAAGCGCAAGAATCAGTGGTATTTCATCAAAAATCATTCCAAAGATTCCGCTGATAAACGCAAGGAATACGCTTCCCAGAACAAGGTACTTTTTGGCATTCATACGTTTTCCGTAAAGTACTGTATGGATAATGCATAAAATCAGGAAGAGTGTGGATGCCATCTTATGAATGACGATACCGGTCAGCGGGACCATGATAGTGATGATAAATGTGATAAGTAGTAACCTGTTAATTAGTTTGTGCTTCATTTTTCCTCCATAGGTGATATATCGTTAGTTTAAACTAACTTTTGTAATATATCACATACTTAGGAGAAATGCAAGATATTATTTCATGCAATTCATTACCACGCTAATCATCATTTCCTTTTCTTCTGCTCTGGATTCAGCAATCATAATGGTCAGTGCCACCAGTGTAGAATCCTCTATTTTTTTCGCGCCATCCATAAACAGCGCATTATTCTTATCAAGAAAATACAGGAACATTGTAGCCGCTATGCGCTTATTTCCATCAAAAAAGCTGTGATTCTTGGTCACAAAATACAGCAGATTTGCAGCTTTTTCCTCCAGCGATTCGTATACCTCCTGTCCGGCAAAGGTTTGGTAGATATTACCGATGCTGCCCTTAAATGAATCATCTTTCTCTTTCCCGAATAAATCAGACTCATCTCCGAACCGCATGCTTTCAATGACCGTTCTGCATTCCTCATATGTAAGGACATAAGTCGCTTCGTTACCTTTTGGACGCTTCATGGTCTGGTGATCATATGCATCTAACAAATCGAGCGCGGCATTATACCGTTCTATAACAGATAATACTTGTTTCGTATCCAGACTGTTCTCTACACGCTTCATAATACTGATTACCTCATTCAGTTGATTCATGCGATTATGATTTACCACATAGCCTCTGATTATGTAATCTTTTATGATAGAATTAGCCCAGCGCCGAAACTCAATGCCGCGTTTTGATTTTACGCGATAGCCGACGGATATAATCATATCCAGATTATAATATTCTATTTGTCTTTCTACTTCTCTTTCCCCCTCTTTTTGAACTGTCGCAAATTTTGCGACAGTTGCGCTATCCAATTCTTCGTTCAGCGCATTATTTATATGTTTTCCTATTGTCTTGATATCTCTTCCAAATAATTCTGCCATTTGACTTCGGTTCAACCAAACAGTGTCCTCTTTAATATTAACGGCTAAAGAGATACTTTCATCTTCCGTTTCAAAAATCACGATTTCATTCTTGTTCATTAAAATCCTCCTCACAAGTTATAATACAATTTTATCTTGACAAAATATCGACCATTTGATATGATTAGACTTATAAAGGAAGCAGGTTTGTTACCGTACGACAATTGTCTAGGCGGGGTACTCTGTTTTCTTTTTTAATTTTACCATATCGTTTAAATACAGTCTATTATCTGACGCATGTTCTATAAACAGTTCGATAAAAAAAACATTGTATCTCTCCAATTCTCCCTCACTAGAATATACCGGCAATGCGAAACGAGATGTGCATTTATACCATCCATATTTTTCATCAACGTTAGCATCTTTCAGCCTTTTCATATCTTCAGAGCCTTTTAATTCCCCGGGGAAATCACTTCCAATATATATTATATCTGAAGTTTCAATAATTTCATAACAGCTTCCAACATATTCTCTTACATATGATTCAACCTCATTCCAGTCAATATGCTGCTTTCCTTTAAACCGAATATCATTAATAATAACAATGCCTTTTCCATTTTCATCACTTATGATATTAATCTTTGCACTTGTATTATTTGAATCCGTATGTGCAGTCATAGTACTTTTTAAAGTATCCAGCTTCACTTTATACGCTATCAATCTCAATAAATACTCCGGCATTTTTCTCTTACCGGCTTCCCAGTCTTCAACCGTGCGAAGAGGAATTCCAAAGTATTCTGCAAACTTCTTGCGATTCATTCCTGCCTCTGCCCTAAGCTCTCTTAATCTCTTTTCCTGCATTTCTAATTCCGGTCTTTGCTTTTCCATTTTACGTCCTCCTCATTGCATAACACGCTTTGCGTGGTTTTATTTTATCACCTTATCATACACATGTCAATTATTTTATCATTATTTTGATATTTTCCAACCTTTTAACAGGCACACTTTTTCATAAGATTTATATCAACACACTCTTGCATTCCACAGTAAAACATGGTAAACTAAACTCAATTACTTTGATTTTCAAACATTTTGATTTCAAAAGAAAGTAGGTTTATTATGAGAGACTTTTGTATTACCACGGATTCTAATTCAGATTTGCCAAAGGAATACATAGACAAGCTGGGCACAGTTATTATTCCTCAGTACTATTCTTTCGGTGATACTGTTTACGGTGATGAGTTGAACATGCCGCCGGCTGAATTCTATGAACGTATGAAAAATGGGGAGCTTCCACAGTCACAGGCTAACAATCCCGCTGTCATCGAGGAGAAATTCCGCGCCATTCTGGACAAGGGATGCGATATTATCCATATTGCATTTTCTTCTGCATTGAGCGGAAGCTATAACAATGTATGCATGGTAGCCAGGGAACTGAAGGAAGAATATACAGATGCCAAAATTACTGTGATTGATACTCTGAATGTTTCTTTAGGGGAATCTATTATGGTCATTCATGCCAATGATCTGAAAGCAAAAGGTGCTTCCTATGAAGAAGTTGTTGCAGAAATCGAAGAATTTAAAAATCATATAAATGTGCAATTTACGGTGGATGACCTGTTCCATTTACAGCGTGGCGGCCGTGTCGGTAAAACGACTGCCGTTGTGGGAAGCGCTTTAAATTTAAAGCCTTTCCTCTATGTTACCAGTGCAGGTACACTTTCTTCTGACGGCACGACTCGCGGCAGGAAGAAATCTCTCCGTACACTTGTAGAACGTATGAAAGCCACTCTTGCCGAAAGCACAGATTATTCCTTACCGGTAGGTATCGTACATGGTAATTGTTTTGAAGATGCACAGGCTGTAGCCAATATGGTAAAGGAAGAAACTGCTTTTACTGATATTATTATTAACGATATCAGCCCCAGTATCGGAACGCATGCCGGTCCGGGCGCTTTGGGATTGATTTATTATGGACAGCCCAAGGCTGCAGCAAAATAAGTAGTGAAAAATATAGCTGCCGGGAGAGTCAACCTCCTGACAGCTATAATATTTTCTCGGAGCTCTCACATTTTCTTCCAATATAGGATTATATAGGGAATTTGCGTTTGACTCAAAAATGAAAACGACAAAATTTATGGAGTTTTGACATTTTTCCAGACAGATTATGGCAAAAAGCAAAGGTCAGAAATATAATTGGCCTCATGGCTAATCTGAAACATACCCACCAACTCATGCTTTTCGTCCAACTCAATCATAGGATAGCCCATTTTTTCGCAACCATGACCGAGCCAATTCGCTATCAAAATATGACCGTTCGGTGCAATCTTAAAATTCAGTGCCCAACAAAGACCTGCCTGCGGAATATCAGATGCACTCACACGCCAAAGTTCTTTTCCTTTACGGTCAATTTCACAAATGGCAGTGTGCTGCGTGTAGATAATGTTACCATTTTCCAGTTCTTCCATGCCGAAGGTATCAGGTCCGGTTGGAATCTCCTCCAAAAGCTCTCCTTCAAAAGAAAACTTGCGAATCATACAATCTCCCGGCTGAACCACCCAGATATTTCCATCCCGGGCGATCTGTACGCCCCGCATAACTTCATGGAGATTCTTCCCGTTGTAAAGGATAGGAAACCGTTTTACAACATTACAGTCCGCATCAAGGACAGTAATCAGTTTGCCGGTCAGTTCACCCACCAGAAATCCTTTCTCTCCATTTTGAATCGGCCAGACACCGAATACTTCATTTTTCGTTTTATATCGTTTCAAAACCTCACCGTTTTCATTGCAGACCACAAGACCGCTATATGAATTATCCCCAATACTGGAATAACAGTAGGTATCTTTTCCCAGTGCGTAAATATCAAAAGCGCACCCAAAAGTACTTATTTTTTTTACATTGCCGTCACGAACAATAAAAATGGCATGACCGGAATCTGCAATAACAGCATCATATGGAAAGTTCATTCTTTTCCTCCATTCTATTTCATTTGAAGGAGCGCCGCTTTAGTGCAGCGCTCCTTGATTTAGAGAAATTATTCTATTTTTTAAAGAGCAAGCTTAAGCACTGCAAGGATACCTTCTTTTCCTACCGGTGGATTGCTTGGCAGATTGCCATTAGCATCACAGCTGATGCGCACAACATCATTTGCAATGTCCTCAAATGCAGACTCCGGAATATTGACCTGAGAAAGCTTTGTCTGTACACCTACAGAAGCAATATATTCTTCAAATGCATCTATAGCACGATAAGCACCTTCCAGTTCTGTCATGTTACTTAAGTCCAGACCAAGCATTTTTTCACCCAACCGAACAAAACGGTCTGCACGCTGCGGCGCAACATAACGGAAGAATGCAGGCATGATGATACCTAAAGTTGCACCATGGGTAACACCAAATCTGGCAGACAGAACATGTCCGATCTGATGCATTGGGGAACCTGGTGCAATACCACACTGCAGCCAGCCGTTCCATGCCAGGGTAGATGCCCACATAATGCTGGAGCGCAGCGCTACATTTTTCGGATCGGCAAGCACCTTTTTCGATAAGTCCATGATTGTGACAACGTCAGCTTCCTGTAGTCTGTCCTGTAAAGGAGTGTCAGGTGCACAGTTAAAGTATGCTTCCATAATGTGTGAAATTGCGTCTACTGCACCGCAAGCAGTCTGATAAGCCGGCAGGGAGCAGGTAATTTCCGGATCCATAATGGAAATCCTGGAGTAGATGAGATCGGATTGCAAATAAGATTTTTCTGTGGTC
The DNA here is from genome assembly GCA_017465845.1 of Lachnospiraceae bacterium. GTDB lineage: Bacteria > Bacillota > Clostridia > Lachnospirales > Lachnospiraceae > Acetatifactor. The sequence continues at coordinate 39,692 of JAFTVH010000045.1, forward strand.
TTGTCATTTGTAACAACGGCGATATTGTTCATTTCACTGCTTGTAGCAGGAAGTGTCGGAATCATGACAGCAGGCAACGCAGCCTTTGGTGTCACGATTCGAACAGAACTGTCATGACGAGACATGAACATATCCCACACGTCGCCTTCATAGCATGCTCCCACTGCGATGGTCTTCGCAGAATCCATTACACTGCCGCCGCCGACTCCGACAACGAAATCTACCTTTTCTGCACGGCAGATTTCAATGCCTGCATGAATGGGGGAAAGCAGAGGATTCGCAGTTACCGTATAATGGGTAAGCACACGAATTCCTTCTCTCTCCAGGCTGCTGCATATGCTGTTCAGCAGAGAATCAAGAAAATCATGCTGTTCATAGCATACCACCAGACAGGTTTTACCCAGATCCTTCACAATTTTTCCGGTACGTGCAGATTCTCCTGCACCAAAAACAACCTTTACCGGGTTATAACACGTAAAATTTACCATTTTTTATCCTCCTTATTTCACATTAACATTGCATCTTTGCAGATAACTGCGAGCCCGCATCATTTGCTCCTCGTTAGGAATCCAATTATCGGTTCCGCAATCCGTTTTTCCAATTGCCAGAGTTTTAGAACCACCGTATACATGATACGGCAACAGTTCTACTTCTCTACAGCCTGAAATGCTGTGATACACCTCTGCGACAGCCCGATAGTGGTTCTCGTCCATATTCAAACCACTCACCATAATGCACCGCAGAATAATTTTTGCACCGTGTCTGTCTGCCTTCTGCAGAATTTCAAGTATTTTTTTATTGGAGACGCCGGTGTATTTCTTATGTCGGTCATCATCCGTATCCTTTAAATCCCACAGGAAAACATCCGTGTTTTCGACGAGCTTCGGGAGATAATCCGCATTAAAATATCCGCAGGTCTCAATCGCCGTTCCAATTCCTTTTTCCCTGCAGGCTGAAAGCAGCGCCAGTGTCTCTTTCGGATGAAACATAGGCTCTCCGCCGGAAATAGTAATTCCTCCACTCCTGCCATAAAATGCACGATCCTTTTCCACGATAGCCATTACTTCCTCCAAGGGCATTTCATTTAATGCAAAGGAAAGCGCTTCTCTGCAGCAAACCTGTACACACTTCCCACACAAGCCGCATTTTTCTCTGTCATAACAACGTATTGGCTGCATTTTTTGCGCTCCATTGGGACAGACAGCCTCACATGCTCCACAGTGAATACACTTTTTTTCATAAAACATAATCTGTTGGGCAGCACTTTGGGTCTCCGGGTTATGGCACCACTGACAACGAAGCGGGCATCCCTTTAAAAATACAGTAGTGCGCACACCCGGGCCGTCATGCATACAAAAACGTTGAATATTTGTTACTGGAATCAACATAACATTCCTCACTTTAACTGCACTTTTGAATCATTCTATTACGACCAGCACATTTGCCTGCCCCTGAATCGTTATCTTCACTTCTCCGTTTGCTGTATAATCATATTCTGCCACTCTTCGTTCAATGTTACGAAGCGGGCATTCCAGCCTGAAACACGCACAGACAATGTCTGATAATCTTCCGGATGCTTTTGAGCTTCTTTTAAAGTTTCTGCCTCGACCACATCAAGCTGCATAAAGAAACCTCCAAGTGCCGCAAAACCGCATATCAAAGCCATCAGTGCTTCCAGTCCATCCTCACCCTTTACACTGGATGGCAGTAACTTGACATCCAGCGCCGCTCCGGTTACCATTCTTTTCATATCTGCCTTGCAGTAAGAACGGATAATTGCGGTAGCTCCTTCTTTGTCCGTTCCCGGCGTCGGCGACATATTTCCCGCCAGTACTTCTCCTTTTTTTCGTCCATGGGGAGCTGCTATTCTTCCCGACAAGAAAGTTGACAGTTGCCTGCCAAAAGTACTGATTCCGGCAGGGAAGTTATATCCACAGCGGCCGTCCAGCTCACGACAAATTTCAGCAAAATCATCTATCAGGCGGACAGCTATCATATCTACTTCGTCATTGTCATTTCCGTAGTACTGGTAATTGTTCAGCACATTCTGACGCAGAACTTCCTCGTTCTCCCAGTTGTTTCGAAGCACCTCCATAAACGCCTTCAGAGAAATCTTATGTTCATCAAACACCATTTTTTTAATGACATATAAACTGTTTACTGTATCCGGCAAGCCACCAATATGAGGAGATATGACATTGTAAATCGGACCACCTTCCAGATAGGACAAGCCTTTCTCAATACATCCCTGTTCAAACAGAGAAACGATCGTACAAGGTATCTTTGCTTTCCATACCCAGTCTTTGCTCGGCAAACCGGTGCGTATGAATGCATTCTCCTTATCGCGAAAAATGATATCCACCCGCGCTTTTAAATCGGCAACATAATTTTTATAAAGGGACTCAAAATCTGCGAAATCAATATCCGGACTATAATCCTTTAATGTATTGTGCTGTAAAATCTGCAGCGAATCAAAAGGGGAATAATTAAAGAAGGTCTTTCCCGGTATCTGAACCTCCCAGCATCCGTCGTTGGCAAATTGACGAGCCTCCGTCAGCGGATAGCCATATTCCGTCAGTGCTTCCAGAATCAGATCCTCGTTGTACACCGCCAGAATACCTCCACCGTAGCGTATTACCTCTGCAACACGGCGTATAAGTTTTTCGTCTGTATTCGCATTTACACGAACCGTTGTCGGGAAATCGCTAATCCCCAGTTCTTCCAGAATGTCTAAAACAAGATAAGTCACCTCATTTGTAATCTCCTGTCCATTCTCATCCACTCCTGCAAGAATAATATTCTGATAATGCTGTGCATCTCCACTTTCGCAATTTCCACCCCAGATCCATTCACAGCCCTTGATAAACAGGTGAGCAAGAATCTCCCGTGCTTCATCCAGTGTAATATTGCCTTCCTCAAGATCCCTCTTCAGATATGGCCCCAGCATAGCATCAATTCTGCCGATTCCGGGCCAGTTACCGCAGAGCCGTACAAAGGCAAAGGTAAACCACAAACTTTGAACAGCCTCGTAAAAGTTGTTTGCCGGCTCCATAGGCATCCGCAGCAAATTTCTATAATTTGCCTCATATTCCGGAAGTCCTTTTAAGGCTTCCAGATAACGGCCATGCCAAATATCAAAGCAATCCAGACAATGTAAGCAGCTTTTCGCAAAAGCTTCCTTTTCCGTTCCCTGATATCTTTCCAGAGAAATAAGCGCCTTTTCCCGGATGTGCTTGATTCCATATTTCAATACGGTAGGAAAATCGATGGTCAAATGGCTGACACTACTGCAAAGCGGCATATCCCGGTAGGTTGCCGGTATCACATGCTCTATTGCCTTCCCGAGTGTCGCTGCTCCGCTGATTTTTTCACTCTCGCATATACGGACAGGTGCTTTCGTCACGATTTCTTTTATCGCAACGTCATGTTGTTCAAGCTCTGTCATCTGCTCAAAATTTTCAACATGATCCAGGGTCACACAGGGTGTTTGTTTAGCATCAAGCCCATATTTGTGATTTAAGGATTCGTAAGCAAATTTTCGTGTGCTCTCGCAAAGCCTTACGGGCCTTGGCGTTTTCGATGATGAATAAAATTCCATATTTAGGCACCTCCTATTTAAAATTCTCATCCGGAAACGATACGTCCATGACTACACATAAACTCTGTTCCCAAGGAACAGATAAGCTTGTATTTAATATATCACAAGCATTGCACGTGAGTGAGTGATAATACTATATAAATTTTGTACAATACTATGTTCAATAGAAATTTGAAAAAGCCTCGCAACCTGCATAAATGCAGGAGTGTGAGGCTTTTTCAAAATGATAAGATATGTAATGTCGGCTATAACTTTTTTCGATATTCACGTGGAGAAACCCGAAAGGTTCTTCGAAACACTCTGCTAAAATAAGCCGGATCACGAAAACCGACAATCTCCGATATTTTCCCAACTGACTCATCCGTCTGCTTTAACATTTCGGAAGCAACCGAAATTCGATAGTGATTCAAATAAGCAATTGGAGATGTCCCAAGGTTCTTCTTAAATATTTCATATAAATAAGCTTCTGATGCACATGCGACCTTTGAGAGCTGTGCAACCGATATATCCTCAGCATAATGATGCTGAATGTAATCAAGGGCACTCAAAAGAGTTTTATTTGCAACTATGTTTTTGGGTACAGCGATTTGCAACAGGAGTTTGACAATCTGATAATATACACTCATCTCATCACACAAATTGTCACTCGAAAAAAGCCTGTCGAACAGATTGTTCATTGCATTTTTCATCTCGTTCGGAACAATGGTCGGAAAATCATACAGATAATCCAACCGATACATATTGTTAATGACAATATCCACAAAAATCCAGCGAAATCTCATCAAATTCGATTCAGGGTTAGTGAAATGAGTGATCTTTTGTACGACCTGAGATGGCGCAATAAAAAAGCCTCCATCGCCCGTCTTGTATCGTGGACAATCATCTAATTGTATATCATAGCTGCCTTCCTGCGACTGTACCACAGAAAGCCACGGAAGAGATTTAATATGTTGAACTCTATTGCATGTATTTGATTCACTCATATTCTTTTGGATATATCTGAAATCAATTCTTTTAATTTCCAAATCAATCACCTCAATCTCCTTATTATAACAGTACAACAGAGCAGACAACGAAGTATTCTCTGACGGAATAATTCTGTTCCTGAGGGACAGAAACTCTCTTATTTATTATATCACGAGAATCAACATATGTGATAGACAATACTATTCAATACTTGTACAATACTATGTTCAATACCATAGGAATTCAAAAAGTCTCGCAACCTGCATAAATGCGGGATTGTGAGGCTTTGTTCAAAATAATAAGTTATGTAAAGTCGGCTAAAACGTTTTCCGATATTCACGTGGAGCAATCTGAAAAGTTCATCCAACCGATGCAATTCAGTCGGTAGGCTCAGGACTCCGAGAACCTATTATTAGGATAAAATATTTTATTAATAGTTACCTCCGTTTTCTATTTCATCTATACTCTGAGTATAATCTTGGCCTTTAAAGTCACAAGAAACAATTCATGAGGTTGGTACATACAAACGATAAGCTTATTTCTAACGTGGCATAAAAATAACAGCCAGACTTAAAATCTGGCTGTCTTGCCAATTTAATTCATAATAATTGATGCTTAAATATTACTTACTGCATAAAGCGGAATATTGGTCAGCCAATCATCCTGTCGGTAGTCTGCCATAGAAATACGAACAGCATATGCCGGTTGGTATTTTTGGTGATATGCCTGCAAACTCTTAGCGCGTAAATTTGTTTCTGCCTTTACCTCTACAGGAACAACATTTTTTCCCTTCTGAATCATAAAATCCATCTCATACTTTCCAGTTTCAGAAATATGATAATATGGTGTATACTCCGTGCCGGCGATCAGCTCCTGCAAAGCATACTGCTCAGTAAGTGCTCCCTTAAATTCAGTAAATATTTCATTTCCTTCCAGAATTGTAGCTGCATCCAATTCACTCATTGCTCCCAATAATCCCACATCTAAAAGATACAGTTTGAAAGCGCTGAAATCCACATATGCTTTAAGCGGAACTGCAGGTTTATTTACTCTATGAACCTTTGTAATCAATCCACAATCCTTTAACCACTCAATCGCAACCTCAAAGTCCTTCATTCTTGCCCCAGTCTTAATCTGACCGAAAAAAAACTTTTTATTTTCCTTTGCCAACTGAATCGGAATCGAATTCCAGATCATTCGGATGCGCGGCAGTTCACTACTACCAACATGCTTACCAAAGTCATCTTCATACTGAGACAACAGACTGTTTTGTAAATTTCGAACCTCTACATAGTCCTTATGCCTGCTGAAGTAACTTACAACTTCCGGCATGCCGCCGACATAGTAGTAGTTCTTCAGCCAATGGATATACTTATCTCGAAAATCTGAAATTAATCGGTAATCTCCATGTACCAAAAGATCAGCAAGTTGCTTTTCTCCCATAGCCTCCAAAAATTCCCGAAAGTTCATTGGGTGGAGGTCAATTTGGTCAACTTTTCCTACGGGATATGATACGCCATTATGAATTGCCACCCCCAACAGGGAACCTGCAGCAATTACCGCATATTCCGGGGCATTTTCACAAAAATATTTTAACGACTCCAAAGCCCGGGGCGCATCCTGAATTTCGTCAAAAATAATCAGTGTATCTTCCGGTGTTACTTCTATCTTGGTTTCGATATTGATATTCATGATGATTCGATCTATGTCATAATCATCATCAAACACTTTCTTCATTCGCTGATTATTATAAAACGTAACATAAGCAACTTTCTTGAAGTGAGTTTTTCCAAATTCTTTCATAAGCCATGTCTTGCCAACCTGTCTGGCTCCCTTCAGTATCAATGGCTTTCTGTTTTCCTTGTTCATCCAATCGATCAATTGTTGCATAGCATACCTTCTCAAAGAATCACCTCCACTATTTTTACTATATTATATACCTGTTCAGATTATACTTCAACATTTTTTTACCGCTATCCTATTATGTACAACACATTTTTTTACCGATAATCCTATTATATAATTACACTTTTTCACCCATAGAACTCTCAATATATATGTACCATGAGGCGTATTTAAAAAAAGGTCCAAAGCTGTAATCTCTATCAGCTGAGGACCTTTATCTTTTAATCAAATGCTATGTTTTTTTAACCGCTTAATGTCATTTATCAATCCTTCGGGTACATTAAGTTCACTGCTTTTGATACCAATTTCCAGCTGTTCTACCGTATGAAAAGATGCGATGGGAACAGCTGGAAAAAGCTGAAAAAAGAAATATGCAAACGCAAATTCACTTATGGGAAGCTCTGCTTCCCGAACCAGTTCCAGGATCCGGTCATTGACAGGATTCTCATACTGCGCCGCCAGACTTGGGGTTATTTCCCTGCCCTCAGCCTTTTTCGTGAGATACCCCTTAGCAATGGAAGTAAAGGCCATTACACTTTTCTTCGTTTGGGTATGATAAGAATATGTTCCCTGATCCATCATGACCAGAGAGGTATCGCTGATGCCGCCACGATTAATATCTGCCAGACTCCACATCAGCTGATTACATACAAAACCGGACATTCCTTCTCTTTCTGCAATCCGATCTGCTTCTTTCAAGCGTTCCAGTGTCCAGTTAGAACAGCCATACCATCTGATTTTCCCTGCCTTCCTTGCTTCTTCCAATGTACCCAGAAGCTCTTCTGCCGGTACCTTGATATCATCTCTATGCAAAAAATACTGATCAATATAATCTGTCTGTAAAGCTTCCAAACTTTTCTCCAGATCCTCACAAATACACTCAGGATTCACCCTGGCCTTTCCGGTAACCAGATCACTGTGAACACCTTTTGTACTGATGATCACTTCCTGCCTCTTACCACTTGCTTTCAGAAATTTCCCGATAGTATGTTCACTTCTGCCCCGTTCTCCCGGTATCCAGTCTGCATAGATACGGGCAGTATCTATAAAATTACCTCCGGCTTCCAGGAAGCAATCCATCTGTTTCCAGGAATCCGCCTCTGATATCTTCGTGCCGTATTCTGCAGTTCCCAGACAAATATCAGATACCTTCAAATCTGTTCCTGTTAATACTTTTCGATTCATTGATATTCCCATTTACCTGGCCCTTAAGGCTGATGTAATTTCCTTTCATCCGCTTCATTTATTTCCTTTAATCTCTATCTCCGATATTCCCCCGGGGACATTCCCACAATTCTTTTAAATGCCCTTCGAAAGCTCACATCCGAGGAATACCCCACTGCTTCTGCAATATCACTGATTTTCATATCAGTATTCCTGATCAGTTTGCAGGCTTTTTCTATGCGGCGGCTTTCGATCACCACAGAAACCGGCTCCCCGTACTCATTTCGAAACAAATTGGAAATATAGCTTTCATGCAGACCGAGTGCCTGAGAAATCTGTTTCAGAGACAACATGTTATCACAATAATTTTCATTAATATACTGCATGATTTTTAATGCCGTATACTGCTGCACATCCTTCTTCTTATTCACAATATTCTCTGCAATCAAGTCAATGGTTTCGTAAACCTGCTTAAAGAAACTTATTACACTCTGATTATTGCTCAATACAGACAACTTATCTTCCATAGAAATATTATATTTTCCTGCAAGCAATATCAGGCAATCCCTGAGCCGGCCCTCAATCGCTTCTACTGCGCTGGCAGTCAGTATCCTGTCATTTTCCTCAAAGTTTTCTCTGTATATCTTCTGAATGATTTCCTTGGCTTCTTCCTTCTTGCCGATTACCACATAGTTATATATTTTCTCGTCATATTCTTTCGGATAATAATACACATCATCCAGTTTTACCAACTCCGAGTACAGATGTACGTTCTTCCCGGAAGTCTCCCGGTATCGCAGGACAGCCTTCGCCTGCTGATAGGATTCTCCAATCTGATATATAGAATCTACCACATTTCCGACACCTATTTCAACTTCAATTTTGTAATTATAGGTGATTTCTACATTTAATCTGGAAATAATATCCTCGGCGATAACCTCATAATCTTTATCATCCATGGATAACACGCAGATAGTCTCCCTGGAAGAAGTATCAAATATCTCAAATTTTCTCTCAATAATCTCCCCAAGCAATCCCTTAATGAAATCTTTGACTGTGATATCCTCATATACGAATGTTCTGTAAGAGGAGCCTTTGTAGCGGATACATAAAACCACGCATTTCCCGGCAAAAAATTCACCTTCTTCACTATGGAAAGTTCTAGCAATTTCTTCCTGATTTTCATAAGTGTTGCGAAGAAGCTTGTCAAGTATCTCATATTTTTGAGCATTTTCCAGCCTTGGGATGCTTTCTTTCATTCTATGATTCTCTTTAATCAGCTTATCGGCATATTGTTTTATGATTTGATAACCAATGCCATTCTGAATGTCTGCTTCCTCATCCGAGGTTTCATCCTGCCCTCTGAACATCCCTAGTATTTCCTGTATTTCTCTGTGATTCCGAAAAGTGAAATATACACACAGTACGATACCGGCAATCAACGATACTCCCATCAGCAGCCATGCATACCTTGTAGTAGCATCGGAATCTGTGCCCTGCATCAAGTGCGGTATGTAGACCTTCATTTTCCACGATTGGTCGGATGAATGGCACACCATTCCATATACTTTTTCCCCTTCTTTCTGTACCATCTTTAAATCAGAGACATATTCAGCATCTAACAGATTTTCGTACCTGTCTCCATTGCTATAAATCAGTTTCCCTTTACCATCATAGAGATAAAGCTCATTCCCCTCTTCCAGTATGTCAAACAGGTCTCCCAGAATCTCCTCCACTTCCATGACCAGAACCAACTGGGGCTGTTCCTTGGTAACTCTAATCAAGGGAATGGACAGACGATACTCAATGACTTCTGTAATCTTATTATTCAGTTCAGCTTCCACTCCGGAACTGAACTCATATCCCCAGGATGAAGCTTTCAGCCGCTCCACACACTGAGCTGGTGTATACCCCTCCAAACGGTAATAAAACCGGAAATAATCTGCAGCATTTCTATAACTGGAATCGGGAGTAATGATCCTGTCATCTCCCGGATCATACAAATATATCGTTTCCACATCACTATTGGTCAGAAAATCACCCAAGAGGTTCCCCATCTCCATGCTGTCTACCACGGAATGCTCCACATCCCTTAAACTTTCATAAGCATACTGTTTTATGGCACTGTTTTCGGCAAGCATATAGGACAATGTCTCCACATTTTTTATTCTCTGGTAAAATCTTTCAAATGCAGATTCCATGTTTTTTTGCTTATCTGTAATAATTTTTTCATGATAATTTGCCGTCACCATACTGCCCAGGCAGAACAGGGAAATGATCGGCAGAAGAACTGTAAAAGCATACGGTAAAGCTAACACCAGCATTAACTTAAATCTATTCCTCATCTGCTTTCTCCTCATACTCATTTTTACCTTTTCTCCATCTTACCATAAAATTTAATTTTATACTAAGACTTCCCATAACTAAAATCGGCTTCGAACCAGTACTCTTCTTTCCCCAGGAAAATATGCCTTAGTTTCTGCATTTGCTCCAACGTCACACCACAGGAAAGTAAAAAATTACAGGCTTGTTCACAAATATTCTTTCCGGCATAAAGCTGCAATTCTCTAATAAAACTTTGGAATAAGTCACTTTTACAGCTGCGGTCACCCCAAATAGCAAGGGACGTCAATTCATAATCAAGAAAAAGATCAGTCTCACTCATACCCAAAACTACCCCCAGCAAGAACGCCAACGTGCCGGTACGATCAGCCCCACCCCAGCAATGGTAATAAATGGGATAATTGCTCTCATCACATAAAAGTTCAAACAGCTCCTTACATTCTTTTCTGTAATTTTGCATGAAAAGATGATATGGACCTATCGGGATAACTAACAGATTAACATTTTCCCCCATAGGACTGGCAGTCAATTCAAGACCTTCCCCACGAAGGTCCAGATCCGTTTTAATCTCCAGATCTTCACATAATACCTTTTTGCCCTCTTCGGTGATCGTATGATGAATGTTCATCTCACTCCCCCTATAAAGCAGCCCCTGTTTGATGGGGCAACCATACTTGGTTTTCCAGTTGCCCGCATCACGAACATTTGTCAATCCGCCAACTTCAATCCAGCGTGGTAATATATCCTCCGTAGTAAAACAATAAACTTCACTATCATTTACACGCCAGTAATAAGTGCAGGCAGCCTTAAAATTGTTTACTTCCATCTGTAAACATTTTGTTTTTATCCTGCGTGATGAAGTAAAATCTTCATTCTCGGAAATCTCCAATATCGATTCTCCCCAATCTGTTTCCCAAGAGAATACCAGCTTTGGGGGCTGAGTATGATCATCCCGATTCATACGTTCAAGATGCTTCCAGTCACTTTTATGATCATTGTATGCATGTTCCGCTTCCTGTAAAAACCGGCGCTGTTGAGCAGTCAGCATCTCTACCGGGGCACCATTTACAGGGGTTTTCAATATAGTCATAATCCCTCATTCCTCCCCTGAATTTCGCTATCCACTATCGCCCAGATATATGAAATCGGTTTCAAAACAATGCATTTCCCTTTCATATCAACATTTAAAGCTGCAAGCACTTCCCCAATCTCAATCTCCACCGTGTACTCTCTTTCCGATGGATTTACCGCGCAAATAAAAATCTCTTTTCTCGTTGTTCTTTTAAAGACTAACGGATACGTATCAGATACAAACTCAAACTCATTTCCGCAGGAA
>JAFTVH010000046.1 GCA_017465845.1 Lachnospiraceae bacterium
GTACGCGGACCAGAGCATTGCTTCTGTATGCTGTCAAGGGTGGCGGCAGCTGCAGAAAACTGATATATCTGCAATTTTCAAGGTTCAATTGAGCCTATTTTTTCGGCTCCGGGTTTTTCATAACTTGCTTTACACTACCTTGCATCATCATTATATCACGAATTATGATGCAATGCAAATTTCATGATGCAGTTGTTCAAAAGTTATTTATATACACAAAAACCCCGGAGCGACTGCTCCGGGACCCATTTACTGTATCTTCCATTTCCGGCAGTAGTATCTGTAAATGGAGGGATTTTATACTTCCTATTTTCAATCTACACTATTTATCAATATCCTCCGGCACAACAAACTTCCCTTTTGCTACACCTATTCTTTGAACAGTTCTCTCCTCACGTCGTCCATCCGGATACTCCTGAATCAGTGATGCAATCTGATCCAGATCAATCTGCAGTTCCCCATCGTACAGCTCAACTCCTACTCTTCCCGCCAAAGGATACATGTGCGGAACATACTCATCCTTCCAGCAATACGTAATCAATATTTTGCGAAGTGGGTCAATAATCCAGTATTCCTTTACCCCTGCATCTGTATACTTCTGCAGTTTCTTTATATAGTCCTTGCGGCTGGTGGATTCCGATACAATCTCCAGACAGAAATCCGGTGCGCCCATAATTCCCCATTTATATATCTTCGACTTATCGCAGAGAATCAATATATCCGGCTGCACCATAGTCCTGTCATCACAATCCAGACGTACATCCACCGGAGCAAACATAGGTATACAATTACCATTTTTAGCACGTATGAAATCTCTGATTGCACTATATGTTTCTCCCAGAATATGCTGGTGTACAAAGGTCGGCGATGACATGTCATATATTACACCGTCAATCAACTCCACACGCCTGTCATCCGGCATGGTATAATAATCCTCCAGAGTATATTCTCCCTGCCTCTTAGGTCCGGGAGCTGAGTAGCGGGCAGTCTCCTCTACTTTCTGACTTTTCCCTTCAAATTTATATGTTCCGAACAATTCTTCCCCGGGCAGCTTATTGCCATATGTTTTACCTTCTGCCCGTTTCTCTTTGGATAACTCACCCACACCTTCGACCAACGCCCTCTCCAGCGCCTGTCTGGTAGCATACCTGGGATGCTCCGTCTCTCCGGAAAAAATCTTCTGTAATGTCCCTAACGGCACTCCACTGTAATCAGACAATTGTGCTAAGCTATAGCCTCTTTCCTGTTTAATTTTTCTCATCTCTTCCAACGTCATATTACACCACACCTCCTTACACATATAAATTTATCCGTTTTGTCATCTTTTGTCAACCGTTTTTATCCGTAATTGCCCGTTTTGAAACCTTTTTCTAAAACACAAATTTTACCAACGTATAGCGGCATTTCTGAAGCTCCTGTTGACGAAACTGCAATTACCAATTTTTTTGCTCCTTTTTCAAATGGCTCTGATACCGTATACTCAAGTTCCAAATCACACCATTTATCCTTTTTGGTATGAAAGTTTCTGATTGCTTTATTAAGATCAAAAACCTTTTCTTCCATACTGTATCCCGATGACAGAGAAAGCTGGATATCACGACTGACCGTATCAAAAACGGAGACCAGGATTCTAAATCTTCTGCCACTATCCGCCTCTGCAAAGCCTTCCTGCCCTAAAATGTTTTCAACTATTATTTTATTCCCATTATCACCTCTATAAAAAGCATGGTTGGGATAGAACTCATCATTAAGAAACTGGGCTTTTCCGTCTCTCGAAATATTGGTTGTCACAACAATTTTAACAACCTTATTATAATCAGGAAATATCTCCTCACAAGGCATCAAATATTCTCCGTAACGGACTATGCAGTGTGTCAAATCGGTTTCCTGTACTTTTTTTTCGGTTGCTAAAGCATTCTGGTGCCTGATTTCCGGTTGTATATACTCAAATGTCGTATCTGTCCCCAAAAAAGCTCCGTTTTCACCGCAAAGCTTCGCAGGAACAATAACTGTTATAGCCCCCTCACGTTCAGGCGTAAAAGTCCATAATGTATTCCCAAAGGATGATGCTTTTTCAGCAAACACTTCTTTGCCGTCGTTACTATATAGCCTGATTTTATTTATTTCATTCCTTGAAACAGAACCTGTGAATTTGATGTGAAAGCCGGAATCATCAATTGTGTGGTACAATATTTTTACCGCATTACCGTTCAAGAAAAAGCCTGCAGTATCAAAAAGTGCGTTGTACGAATCAAAACCATAACGGGTATCATTACCGTAACACAGCGTATGCCCCAAATCCAGGCACGACACCACTGCCGGTACATTACAGTCTCTACACAGACTTACAAACGAAGAAGAATTTTCGTATCCGGACAGATCATTATAATGGCAAGAAATATACATCGGCGAATGCCCCGGAAATATATCAGAATTATGTCCACCACAGCCTGCATATATGAAATCAGCGCGGGATGGCAAATTCTTGTTATTCACTTTCAGAAACGGCTGTTCTTCTCCGCCCCGTATAGATCCATCCGGCTCAGTTTTGCCGTTTTCATATCGGCTTTCTCCCTGATGCTCCTTAAAATATCTATGAGGTGCATGGTTTTGGGGAAATTCCTGTCCCAAAAAGGCAGTCCATCCGCCCTTCGAATTTCCGATGACTCCAATCGCATTGGTATCAAATGCAAATGTGTTGTTAGTTTCTGCCAAATATCGCACATATCGCATGGCAGCTGTATTGATAGCAGTACCATTGTAAAACTGCAAAGAATAAGTGACATTATCTCCCGTGATGTGCCCCTGCGAATTGTTGCCGTCGAAATATCCGTAGTGATCTCCCCTTGCCATAGGAGTATAGCCATAATCAAATACTACACCCGCATAACCTCTTAGCAAAAAGCCGTGAAAATGAGGACGGTCAGATTTTGCCGCGCAGGCAGCCAGGGTATCTGCAGAAGATGCAAGGCACATAACCGGTACTTTTCTTTTAGGGCGAACCGGATAATAAATATTCATCGCCAAATCCATATTTAGCGGGCTGCCATCTGCTTTTGTACAATCAGCGACCGTTTGCGCTTTTGTATACTTTATGCGGATATATTTGCCATTTTGATCAGGAATTCCGTTTTGGTCAGTCCACACCGGCTCCGTCCGATCAAAAGCTGGTTGCACACTTTTCCTGTTACCGTTACAATCCACCCAATAAATCAGCTTTTCTCCTTTTACCGAACGAAAATCATGATTCCAGATATTCACAATTTCTTCAAGGGTACCGTCTGCACCATGTTTGTCAAAGGACCAAAAAACGTGATTTCGGGCGAGGGAAAAGCCCGCAGGCACAAGAAAAGCCAACTCACATTTCTTTCCGAAAAAAGGAGTATTCTCTTCAAAAAGCTCACCGGTTCGAAGTCTGGTAAGAAGATTTTGCACAGAATAGTCAAGTTCAGGACATTTTACATTGTTACAGTTCTGATAATCAGCAACGCATACTGCATATCCTTCTCTAAGAAAACCTTCTATGATTTCGTTGTCAGAGGCCGTTCCTAATCTTTCGTTGTTTGTTCCTGTAACATATAGGATAAACGGTGTTCCGTTAATACCACCCTGATATTCCTTTCTTTCATTATCATAGTAAAATGACAGATCAATCCTGTTTTCACCCTGAATACGATCCTCTGTGAAGCGTTTTGTTCCTAAATAATGTTTCTTCATTCTTCCCGTTCTTCTCCCTCCGCCTTCCCGGCATTCAAATTCCGATATTCCAGGGGAGTGATTCCATAATACTGTCTGAATTTCCTGATGAAGCTTGCCGACTGCCTATAGCTTAACATTTCTGCGATCATCTTAACGCTATAATCTGTATTTACCAGCAATTCGCCTGCATACTCAAACTTTTTCTCAGTAATATATTCCAAAATTGTCTGCTTCCTCTGAACTTTGAACTGATGGCTCAAGTTGGATATTGACATTCCAAAATGGTCTGCTACCATGCTGACACTCATATCACTTTTTCTGAAATTCTTATCAATATATTCTATTACCCCGGACATGGACAGGCTTCCGGCTTCCTCTTCTTCCGCCTCCGCCTTTACACTTTCTACATAAGAACAGAACTGTTCCTTAATCTGCAGAATCATCTGAATCGCATCTAAACTGTCCTTCACTTCCAGAATATCCATTTCCAGAAATACAGAATCAATATCCATTTCCAGTTTCAGCTGTGCCCTGTAGTACATATTCAACACATCATAATAAAGCGACACATTTACAAATCTATTTTGACTTTGTTCCATCAGAAAACCCAATAATGCATCAGTAACGACACTTGCTCTTTCAATATCCGTGTTTATCAAAGCATCATACAGCATCTCCAGTTCCTCATCCGGATAGTGGAATTGCGCATCTCCTTTTTTATCAGGCACATAATAAACAATCTGTTCTGTACTTTTCTGACCGCTGTATTTGCTGCAGATCACTGCTGATTTATAAGACAGGCAGATATCTTCTGATCTCTCGCACCTTTCTCCGATATAGAAACGTATTTCATCATTCAGATTTTTCCGTATGCGCTCAGCTAGACGAAGCAGCTTTTCCTCCAGTCTTTCTTCCTCTCTTTTGGACATTCCTACAATCAGGACGGCCGCATTCCCGGGAACGGTATCCGGCAAATGAAATTCCCATTCCTCTTCTGCGATAAGAGATAAATACAGACCCAGCTTACTGTAACTGTCCTCTTTCTGCAAAACGATGACAATTGCACGGAAAACTTCTGTATGCAGGAAAAGAGAAGCTTTTTTCATTTCCTCTGAAAGCGCATTGGATTCTCTGTTTCCGCCATAGATCAACCTTGTCAGGACACGATTCTTAAGCTGCTTCTTTTCCGATAATGCAAGCTGAACCTCCATGTTCTTCATAGCGTAACTAAACACTTCGAAACCTTTGACGGTATTAGGGATATCTTTTACCTTTTCTTTATAATAAGTCTGTAATTGGTGCAGTGGATTGGCATTATACCAGGTCAATGATAAAACCAGCACACCGCCCACAAGCAGCGCCAAAGCCACCAACAGGAAAAAATAATTCTGCCATGCTTCCACTTCCCGAAACAGGATATCTTTGTCTATGGTCCTGGTCAGTTTAAAAATACCGTCCGGGGCTTCTGCTTCCAGAACATAACAATTTTCAGGCTCTACCCGGGTCACCATACTCTGTTCTGTATAACAGACCATTCCACCTTCATCCAGAAGGTTCGTATCGGTCTCATCCTCATGAAGGATTTCCTTCAGCCTGTTCAGAGATATATTAAATCTCCACCAGCCTGTATTTTCATCTTTTATGACATACTGAAGCCTTTTGATTCCATAGCCTTCCTCATACTGTACGATCCAGCCGGACTTTTCTATGTCTTCGAATTGCTCGATATACGCACTCTCCTCCGTTCTTCCCATCCAAAGCGGTACATAAAATTTCAGCGAATATAGCCCCTTCGCAGTAAAAAGCTGCTTAGGCCTTTCCTCATTATAATATTCAATATCTTCCAAAATAGGATGAGTCGCTGTCTCTGCTGCCAATGTTTTTATGATCTCTTTGCCGGTCACATCCTTAATCACTGCACTGCTCTTCACATGGGCAAGAAGAGAATTGTATGAAACAATGTTTTGGAGATTCTCAAGTTCCTTATCCAATTCGTTCATCGTCCCATCCAGTACATTCTGTGCCTGCTTCAGTACTTCATCCTGATATAACTGGCGATAATTCTTAAGGAACAATAATGTAAAAAAAGCAACCGGCAAGACCAGAATCAGTGTGAAGCTAAGAGAAAACCTTTTCCAAAAAGTATTATCACGTTTTTTCAAAATCACTTCACCCTCCATATCCAGTCCTGCCGACCGCTTTATTTATTTTTCATCCTGACATCATATTATCCTGAAAAATCCATCCCGTCAATCAATTACTCCCAGCTGTTTGCTGCGTAGCATTTCCAAAAATCAAGCCACTCATAGTAGCCAACTGCCTTAAGCTGTTCCAGATGCGCTTCCCAGGAAGCATCTGTTACACCGTTCATAATTGCTTCCGCGTGGAAGCTATCGATGTACTCCTTAAGCTCCAATTCAATAAAGCTGCGTTCCTCAAGCTTATCAGCAGGAGCAATGCGGTATGACCATCCTTCGCCTTCTGCTGCACAGAAGCCTTTGTCAACAATGTCATTCGTTAACACTACACGCTCTGCGTTGAAACCGGTGCTCTCAGGCACAATTTGTTTATCCGGATCAAACGGCATACAGTTGTTGTTCAAACCATTCGTCCAGGTATCTACATAACCGGGTTCTCCCAGTGCAGGGGCTTTAAAACGCTGGATTCTGCCATCTTCCAGTACTTCATAATGAACACCCTCGACATTACCGAAAGCAATCTGCTTCATTTCCTCTGTACTGCCCATATAGTTCCACCAATGCAGCACTGCTTCAATATTGGAATCCGCTGTGGGAACGAAACCAAATGCTGACCAGTCAGTCAAAGCGTTTGCATTCTTGCTGCCCATAAAATAGGGATCTACGCCTTCCATTCCCTGGAAATAAAACAGCTGATATACACCCTGTTCCTGCTTGAAGCTGGAATTACTCCAGGTAAAGCCTACACCGACAATGGGGGTCTCAGAAGCCTGTTTAGCAGAATACTGTTCGCTGGTCTGAGTGAATCCTTCCTTGTCTAAAAGATCTTCTGCATACAGCTTGTGCATGTATTCCAGATAATTGCGGAAATTCTCCGTATCATAGGTAGAAACGACCTCTCCGTCCTTTAACATTTTGCCGGCATTAATTACATGGGTACCGTCACCGGCAATCCCCCACATCTGCATCATCAGAGAAAGATCTGACTTCCAGCTATCTGTCTGGAAAGTCAACGGAATCTCATCCGTAGTATCACCGTTACCATTCATATCGTTATCGCGAAATGCCACCAATACCTCATAGAGCTCGTCTGCATTGGTTGGGACCTCCATGTCAAGCTGCTCCAGCCACTCCGCGTTAATTGACAGAAAGCTTTGATGCCAACCGGTAATATCCGAAGCATACGAACCAATAGGAAGGGAATAGATGCTTCCGTCTGACCATGTCAATGCGTCCAGAACATTCGGATGATCTACTGCATATTCCTGATAGAGATTTGGTGCCCATTTCTCCAGAAGTCCTTCCTCAGACAGATCATAAAATAGTTCAGGACTGTTCACGATGTCTGTCGGCCTGATCATGGAGATATAAGCATCCGGCTGATCCTGGGAAGCCAGCATTACACCTTTTCTCTCCGAAGATACACCCTCATCAATTACGATCCAGTTAATGTGTATGCCGGTTTCTTCCTCCATCAGCTTAAAAATCGGTTTTTCATTGAAATCTGTACTCTGATCATCCGGCTTTGCAACGATAGCGATTGTCAGCTCTGTGCCTGCAAAATAGTCAGCAGTAATTTCTTCCTCCGCAGAAGATTCTGTTGCATCACTGCTCTCTGCTGATGCACTGCTTCCTGTCGATGTACTGCTCTTTGTTGTTTCATTTGTTCCGGTTGATGCTTCATTCCCACAGCCCGATAATGCAGATACGGCCACAGCAAGACTGAGCATCAATGCTACTACTTTCTTCTTCATAAAAGTAAGTACCTCCTTAAAAATTTTTATTTGGAACTATATCTTACACGATACAGCTGTTCCCTGAAAAATATATCTTCAACCCTTTACGCTTCCGATCATAACACCCTTTACGAAATATTTCTGTACGAAAGGATACATGCACAAAATCGGCGCCGTGGAAACGACAATCGTAGCATATTTGATCAGTGCGGCTGCTTCCGCCAGCTGTTCAGCCAACTGGGCATCTTCACCCGAAGCCGCTACGCCCGCCCTTGCCTGGGATGCGATCAGAACCTGCCTGAGATATAGCTGCAGCGACTCCTTACTTGCATCAAGCAGATACATCATGGCATTGAAATAAGAATTCCAATGTGCCACAGCTATGTACAGCACAATTACGGCGATAATCGCCTTGGATAATGGCAATACAATCTTGAAAAAGAAATTGCCGATACCACAGCCGTCAATCGTAGCCGCATCATACAGTTCCTCCGGAATGCTGTTTGCCATAAAGGAACGGACTACAATCATATTGTAAACGCTGAAGCTGCCCAGTATGCACATCAGAAAACGTGTGTCCAGCAGTCCAAGCTTCTGAATCACCATGTAGGTAGGAATCGTGCCGCCGCCAAAATACATGGTGAACATGAGCAGCTTTATCAATACACTGTTGCCGAACACGTCCTTTCTGGAAGCTGAAAAGCCCGCCAGAATGGTCATACAGGTACCTATAAGGGTTCCGCCAAGTACGTAAATGATCGTATTGCCATAACCACGCCAGATTCTGGCATCTTCCAGAACCTGTTTATACCCGGCAAGTGTAAAGCCTCTGGGAAACAAGAGTGCTGCTCCGCTATTTACATGAACCGGATCCGAAAAGGATGCCATCAGCACAAACCATAATGGGTAAAATACGATAATGATGAAGAAAACCAGGAAAGCGTTGGTTATGATATCAAATGCCCAGTCATCCCAGGTTTTTTTCATTCTTTTTCTTTTCACTTTTGCCTTATCTGCCATTTCAAGATACCTCCTACCATAATCCGCTGCCGCTCAGCTTCTTTACCACCTTATTCATAGTGACAACCAGAATAAAGTTTATCACACTGTTAAAAAGTCCGATTGCTGTAGAATAGCTGTATTGCTTATTCAAAAGACCCATTTTATAAACGTATGTAGAAATAACCTCCGACTGCTGTGTGTTCAGTGCATTCTGCATCAGGTAAACCTTTTCATAGCCTACACTCATAACGCTGCCGAAGCGCATGATCAGCATGATACAGATGGTAGGCATAATACTCGGGACATCGATATACCATACCCGCTGCAGCTTATTGGCACCATCGATACGTGCCGCCTCATGAAGTGACAGGTCTACTCCTGCCAGAGCTGCCATATAAATAATGGATCCCCAACCCATACTCTGCCATACACCGGACCAGACATACATATGTATATAGTATTGCGGCTCACCCATAAAAAAGTAATCGCCCGATAGTCCTATCCACCCCAAGATCGTATTTATCACACCACTTCTCGGAGAGAACATGATATGCATCATACCGACCAATACCACCGTGGAAATAAAGTGCGGCATATAAGTGATCGTCTGTGCAAACTTCTTATACTTCAGATTCTTCATATTGTTCATAACAAGTGCCAGTATAATCGGGAATGGAAAACCCACCACTAAAGAGTAGATACTTACTGTCAGGGTATTCTTTAAAATCTGCCAGAAACGCGGTGCATCAAAGAACTTCTTAAACCACTTCAGTCCTACCCACTCACTGCCAAAGAAACCATCCGCAAATCTGTAATCTCTGAAAGCAATCTGGATGCCGTACATAGGTGCATAAGCAAACACCGCGATATATATGATGGCCGGAAGCCAAAATACATATAACAGCCAGTTGCGCTTCAACGATTTCATAATTGTCTTTTTGTTCCACTTTCTCGTCTTCATAACCAACCACCTCTGATGTATGTTTTTGTCTGTCTTCATTATTAACCGCTTTCCATGCTTTTGTAAATGATCACTTTTTGAATTGGTGTTCCGCCGTTCTTTTGTGCATTTTAGCTATATGGCATTCCCTTATAGAGTATATTTTCTTTATGAATTTGTGCATTTTCTACTGTCGTTCAAATTCGGTATATGCCTTCCGCTCTGAGTATAAAAACAGACAGCCTGGGTTACAAGCTGCCTGCAGTCGCCTTTTCCTGCATTTTTAAAGGCCCCGATTTCGAGGCCTTTAAACTCAGGGTTATTTCAAATCATTCAAAAATATTAACAGTTCGTTCAGTACCACAGATATCTCTATTTCTTCCCAGTTTTTCCTAGAAGAATGTAATCTTGTCAAGTATCTTTTATTTCTGAAAATATTTTCTAATCTTCGAACAATCTCATCTACACTATTCTCGCGCTCATCATCCTTAAAAATATATTTATCCAGACAAATGATCAGTTTATTCTTTTCCACATATTTTGACAAATAATGCATATCAAAAATATCTTTATACCTAGTAGAGAATGTTGCATGCTTTAATAATGAATACAGCTTTTCAGAAAATATCTGTTCCTTCGAATTAATAATCATCGTAACTCCTTGGCAAAGCTTTGCCGGGGCAAGTTCTTCATCATATCCTTCATCCAACAAATCATTAATAATATTTTCTAATTCAATCATCAAAACACCTCCATCTGTAATGTATCCATTATATAATCTCCTCTGTACATTTTTGAGCTATACTCCTCAATTCTCCAAATATCCATTTGCTCTACTAATTTTCGATAATTTGAAATTATTTCTTTGTAATAATCAAATGGAAGTTTTCTTTTATTACGAACTAATTCAATCAATAATCGTTCCTTAGAATATATATTAATATTTACCCCATCAACAATCATATGCTCTTTTCCCAACTCAAATGTTTCCGCAATCTCAAATGTTTGTATCACTTGTTTGTCTTTAATTTTAGTTCCATTCCGTTTTGATACCAAATAATAATGTATAGGAATATCATCTGTTAATGAATAATAATAAAATGCGCTGTTCATCGTGACAATTGCATCCGGATAGCGTTTTGTCAAAATTGCCAATTTAGGTGTAAATGCTTGATCAGAATATATTTTGTCATCAACTTTATGAATTTTACCGGATGAAATAAGTGTAGAAATATTATATTGTGTTTTATACTCTTCTAACAATTCTTTATATGTATAAAGCATAGCACAATCCTCCTTATATTTTTGCCCACGTCTGGGTATCATTTGTGGGTTTTTATATAAGTACAATGTAACATTTTATACAACATAAATCAAGCTTTTCCTAACCTTGTTTTTAAACCCATGGAATTCAAGGAGGTTAAAATAGATAATTTACAATAA
>JAFTVH010000047.1 GCA_017465845.1 Lachnospiraceae bacterium
CCACCAGAGGATGTTTAGCACTTCCCTTGGTAGAATGACTCAGCATAGCGATCACCGGCTTGGGACCAACCAGGGCTCTGAAGCTTCTGGCAGAGGTCTCGGCAATGGCTGCCAGCTCCTCTGCATTGGGATCCTGATTCAGACCACAGTCAGCAAAAATAAAGGTTCCGTTGTCTCCCTGATCCTTAAACTGGGTATCCATAACAAAGAAAGCAGATACCAGCTTCACGCCGGGAGCAGTTTTCAGGATCTGCAGAGCAGGTCTCAAAGTATCAGCGGTAGAATGGCAGGCACCTGCAACCATACCGTCAGCATCACCGGCCTTAACCATTACGATACCGAAAGTCAGCCAGTCATTTAAAAGAATCTCTCTGGCTTGTTCCATGGTCATACCTTTTGCTTTTCTGGTTTCATACAGAAGCTCCACATATTCATCCAGCTTGGGAGTTGTCGCAGGATTGATGATGGTCACACCGGTAAGATCGATCTCCAACCATCCGGCACCATCCATAATCTTCTCTTCATTACCAACCATAATGATGTTGGCAATTCCTTCTTCCAAAATTTTAGCTGTTGCTAACAAAGTTCTCTTATCAGTGGTCTCCGGCAGTACAATTGTCTTCTTATCGAATCTTGCACGTTCTTTAATCTTGTCAATATATGACATGTCCATTCTCCTTTCCTGCGGGTTCTCCGCTGCGCTCCTCACGCTGTCTTACCTTTTCGTACATATGAATCATCATGCTTTCATTCTTGAATTACAGCATAATGTAATAATTTGCCTCCCTCGTGCATACATTTGGGGCTTAACAAACTGTTCTGTTTGTATTATACTAAATGTAAGTTCAAAGTACAAGGTAAAATATGCGTTAAATTGTACATTTTCGGATACAGCTTGTTTTTTATTTAACGAAAAACGCTGATAAATCAATAGGTGTAAGCGCTTTCAAGTGTGTTATTTTTTTCACATGCATTTTTGACACTTTTGAACGTTTTTGCGTCAACTGCAAACTTTGGATTTCTGCACAAAAAAAGAGAGGATACGACATGAAAGTCAACGGAATCATAGCTGAATACAATCCCTTCCACAACGGACACAAATACCAACTGGAAGCTTCCAGACTGCGCACCGGTGCTGATTTTACCATTGTTGCCATGAGCGGCGATTTTATGCAGCGAGGTACGCCTGCCATCCTGAACAAATATGCCCGGGCTGAAATGGCTTTAAAAGGCGGAGCCGACCTGGTACTCGAAATTCCTGCATTCTTCGCCTGCGGCAGTGCAGAATATTTTGCCCACGGAGCCGTATCCATGCTGGACAAGCTGGGTGTAGTAGACTTTCTATGCTTTGGAAGTGAAAGCGGAGAAATCCAATCTCTTAAACGAATTGCCTGTATTCTTGCCGAAGAACCGGAAGCTTTCAAGAAACATCTTACAGCAAAGCTTGCCCAGGGACACTCCTTTCCTACCGCCCGTTCCCTTGCTCTGCTGGATTACTGCCCTTCTTTGGGTGATATCAACAATGTATTTACTTCACCAAACAATATTCTGGGAATCGAATATATGAAAGCATTGATTCGCAGGGACAGCTCTATCACCCCTTTCACCATTAAGCGTGTGGGCTCTCAATACCATGAAAAAAGACTGGGATACACCCAGCCCTCTGCCCTAGCTCTGCGCCACGCCATTTTCTCCCATGGCAACCTGGACACCTTAAAAGAGCAGATGCCGGACAATTCTTTCGAGATTCTGAAAGAAACCTGGAAGCATTCACAGCCCATGAAAACAGATGATTTTTCCGGAGCCCTGCTCTACAAATTAATCACAGAAGAACAAGAGGGTTTTGCTCAATATCTGGACGTCACTCCCGACCTCTCCGATAAGATCAGGAAGGCCCTATACCAATTTACCGACTATGATAGCTTCTGTGACCTTTTAAAAAGCAAAGACCTGACCCACACCCGCATCAGCCGCTGCCTGCTTCACATCCTCCTAAACATCACCACTGAGGATATGACCCGGTACAAAGCCCTGGATTATACCCCCTACGCCCGCGTCCTCGCCCTAAAAAAAGACGCCACCCCCTTGCTTTCCGCCATCAAGGCCAACTCCTCCATCCCCCTTGTCACCAAACTGGCCGACGCCGACAAGCTCCTGGAGCCTCCCGCCCTTGACATGCTCAAAAAAGACATCCGGATCAGCCACCTATACAACGCCACCGAAGCCACCAAATGCCGCACCCCCATCCGCAACGAGTACCGCACCCCCATCATCGTCCTTTAGTCTATTAATATTTTATTTTTGCCCCGTATATACATCTAACCACGAGCTGCATTACCTTTCGGGCCCCAATCCACAGCTTTAAGAATCAGAGCTGCAAGACTGAGTGAAATATGGGTCCGGTCGCCTGTTGCTTGTGTCGGAAGCACATATGTCTCCAATCATGCACCGTTTAAAAAACACCTGCTCCATATTGTCCGATTATGGCAGACGCAGTCTGACAGAAACGAACAATATGAAGCAGGTGTTCTTTTAATCGGTGTGTGATGGAGACATATGCGCTCGCCGACACAAGCAGCAGGCGGCCGGACCCATATTTCACGCCGCCCTTGCCCCCTCCTAATTCTTAAAACTATGAATCGGTGCCGGAATCCTCCCTCCGCGGTTTACGAAGGCATCGCAGGAGAACTGATTTACAGGCATGATCGGTGCATATCCGAGCAATCCGCCAAATTCTACAGTCTCGCCCACGCCCTTACCGATCACAGGAATCAAACGAACAGCCGTTGTCTTCTGGTTCACCATACCGATAGCCATTTCATCCGCAATGATTCCGGAAATGGTAGTAGCCTTGGTATCTCCCGGAATGGCAATCATGTCCAGTCCTACGGAGCAGACACATGTCATAGCTTCCAGTTTTTCCAGCGTAAGCGCTCCTGCAACTACCGCATCAATCATTCCCTGATCTTCACTGACCGGGATAAATGCGCCGCTCAAACCGCCTACATAGGAAGACGCCATAACGCCGCCTTTCTTTACCTGGTCATTGAGCAATGCAAGGGCTGCTGTCGTACCGGGTGCACCGGCATATTCCAGACCGATCTCGCAAAGGATATCAGCTACACTGTCTCCGATGGCAGGGGTAGGTGCCAGAGAAAGGTCTACGATACCGAAAGGTACATTCAACATCTTGGAGGCTTCCTGAGCTACCAGCTGACCTACACGTGTTACCTTGAACGCCGTCTTCTTGATGGTCTCACAGAGGACTTCGAAGTTCTCTCCTCTTACCTTTTCCAGAGCAGTCTTTACGACACCGGGACCGCTGACACCGACATTGATGATCTTATCAGCTTCTGTCACACCGTGGAAAGCACCTGCCATAAAAGGATTGTCATCGGGAGCGTTACAGAACACTACAAGCTTTGCACATCCGAGGGAATCTGCTTCCTTAGTGTACTCTGCCGTCTGCAGGATCATTTCCCCCATCAGCTTCACAGCATCCATATTGATACCTGTCTTCGTAGAGCCAACATTGACAGAACTGCAGACACGCTCTGTAGTGGACAGCGCCAGAGGGATAGACCGGATCAATAATTCATCTGCCGGTGTCATACCCTTGCTTACCAGTGCAGAATATCCTCCGATAAAGTTTACACCCACTTCCTTTGCCACACTGTCCAGCGTCAGAGCGATGGAGGCGAAGTCTTCAACAGTCTTACAGGCCGCGCCACCGATCAGCGCGATGGGCGTTACAGAGATTCTCTTATTTACAATGGGGATACCGAATTCTCTGGAAATCTCCTCACCGGTGCTTACCAGATCCTTGGCTGCCTCATAAATTTTATGATAAATCTTATCATTCAGCTTCTGAAGGTCAC
Source organism: Lachnospiraceae bacterium (assembly GCA_017465845.1). Classification (GTDB taxonomy): domain Bacteria; phylum Bacillota; class Clostridia; order Lachnospirales; family Lachnospiraceae; genus Acetatifactor. Next base: position 3,879 of record JAFTVH010000047.1, read on the forward strand.
TGTCAATACAGTCAAGCAGACTGATGCCCAGAGTGATGGTACGGACATCCAGATTTTCCTTCTCTATCATTTCATTGGTTTCAATTACTTCATATCTGTTAATCATGGACTTTCTCCTTGGCTTTTCTTTTAGATTCTGTGCATCTTATCAAAGATTTCTTCCTTCTGGCACTTGATCACCACGCCGATTTCCTCGCCCAGTGCAGCCAGTTCATCTGCCATATCGCCAAACTGCTTGCTCATACCATTGGTATCCACGATCATCATCATATTAAAATATCCCTGTACGATAGTCTGGGAAATATCAAGGATATTGATTCCGTTCTCTGCCAGATATGTACATACCTTTGCAATAATGCCTACTGTATCTTTACCTACTACTGTGATAATTGTCTTCTTCATAATTGCCTCCATTTCATCGCAGCTTATCTTTGAGTATGACTGCTCTTTCTCGACTATGTTATCAGAACCCTTTCCATTTTGCAAGCATTTTCCAAAAACTACGCAATGTTAATCACCTGTGACACTTCACTGCGTTCTGCCACCTGCATCCTGAAATCGTTGGCGTTATAAGGATTGTCTCCCATGGTAATCTCCATTCTGACCGCCTCATAAGCAAGCTCCGGCAGATTATTTTCTTTGGACAGATGCCCCAAAATAATAGCCTGCAGCTTATCGTGCAGGATCCTGGAAAGCAGCCTGCCGGAATTTTCATTGGACAAATGCCCCCTGTCTCCTAAGATACGCTGCTTCAAATAATAAGGATACGGTCCTACCTGCAGCATATTTACATCGTGATTGGCTTCAATCAGCACTGCATCCATTCCGCGAAGGCATTCCACAGTATAGTCATTATAAACTCCAAGGTCGGTACAGATGCCTACTTTTTTGCTGCCATAACCGATACGGTAAGCCACCGGCTCTGCTGCATCGTGACTGATACGCATGGGATTCACCGTCAAATCCTTAATGACCAGCTTCTTATCTGCTTTCACTTCACAGAAAAGATCTTCATCTATGGAACCCAGTCCTTTCGTGGAACGGATTGCATCAATCGTTCCCGCTGTGGCATAAATGGGGATCTCATATTTTCTGGCTAACACCCCGAGACCGCTGATATGATCTGCATGCTCATGGGTTATGAGAATCCCATCCAAATCCCCGGCGCTGAGCCCTAAGCTGTTTAATCCGGTTTCTGTTTTTTTACCGCTGATACCTACGTCCACCAGCAAATGTGTGGCATCTGAACCCACATAGATACAATTGCCGCTGCTTCCGCTGGCGATACTGCACAATCTCATCTGTTATACCCTCCGGGAATATGTCTTTAAACGTTCATCTATCTGTCTGAAGCTGTCTTCCAGCACACCACTGTTATCAATCACGAAATCACAGGCCTCGCGGAATGCCTCCTCAGATAACTGCTTGTCCATGATCTGTGTGATTTTCTGGGGCGTGTAGCCTCTGTTCGCCTCCAGACGGTTACGGCGGACCTTTTCATCTGCATAAATATACCACATCTCATCCACAATCTCTTTGTAGCCTGTTTCAATCAAAAGCGCTGCTTCAATGAAAAACAGTTCCACTTCCGGATTCTGTCCGGCCTCCTTCACACGATCCAGAAGATAATTCTGCACCGCGGGATGCACCAATGCATTTACTTTCAACAAAAGATCTTTTTCCAGAAAAATTCTGGAAGCCATTTTCGCTCTGTCTATGGTACCGTCATCCTGAAGGATGCCCGCTCCCATAAGCTCCACGATTTTCTGATAACAAGGCTGCCCGGGAGACTGCACCTCATGGGCCACCTGGTCTGCCAGATAAATCTCACATTTATAGTGTTTTTTAATATATTGAAGGATTTCTGATTTACCGGCTCCCACGCCTCCGGTAATACCTATTAATCGCATAGTACTTTCTCCCCTTGTATTTTATTTATTTCGCTTCGTACCAGTTATCTCCGGTATGAAGATCTACTTCCAGGCTTACTGCCAGATTCGCTGCAGACTTCATATTTTCTTCGAGAATCCTGCGCACCTGCTCCTCTTCCTCTTTCACCGTTTCTATCAGCAGTTCATCGTGTACCTGCAGAATCAGTTTGGACTTCAGGCCTGCATCCTTTAACCCCTTCCATACCCGAATCATAGCTATCTTAATGATATCTGCTGCTGTTCCCTGTATGGGGGAATTCATCGCCACACGCTCTCCAAAGGAACGCTGCATGAAATTTGAACTGGAAAGTTCCGGCACAGGACGTCTGCGTCCGAACATAGTCGTCACATAACCCTTTTTCTTGGCATCCGTAACCAGCACATCCAAAAATTCCTTCACTTTCGGATACGTGGCAAAATACTGTTCAATGTAAGCCGCTGCTTCCTTTTTACTGATGCTCAGGTCCTGGCTGAGGCCAAAAGAACTGATTCCGTATACAATACCAAAATTGACCGCTTTGGCATTTCTTCTCTGTAGGTCTGTTACTTCTTCAAAAGGCGTATGGAATACCTTGGAAGCCGTGATCCTGTGAATGTCCTGATCCATATGGTAAGCTTCAATCAGCTGTTCATCTCCCGACATATGGGCCAACACTCGAAGCTCAATCTGGGAATAGTCAGCATCCATGAATTCACATCCCTCTCTGGGCACGAATACCTTACGGATTCTTCTTCCCAGTTCCATTCTCATGGGGATATTCTGCAGATTAGGCTCCGTGGAGCTGATTCGCCCGGTGGCTGTAATGGTCTGATTGAAATTCGTGTGAATCCTCTTATCCTCTCCTATGAAAGCAGCCAATCCATCCGCATAAGTGGATTTCAATTTGGTAAGTCCCCTGTATTCCAGGATGTCATTCACAATGGGATGCTCCGGAGCCAGCTTTTCCAGCACTTCCGCTGCTGTAGAATAACCGGTCTTGGTTTTTTTGCCTCCTGGAAGCTTCATCGTTTCAAAGAGAATTTCGCCCAACTGCTTTGGTGAATTAATATTAAAATTTACACCTGCCTGTTCATGAATGGAATGTTCCAGCTCCTCAATCCGCGCTACAAGGGCATCACCGTAAGCCTTCAGTTCTTCTCTTCTGACCTCTACGCCTTCTTTCTCCATATCGTAAAGTACCAGGGAAAGCGGCATTTCAATCTCTCTCATCAGGCTGTCCATACCGGCTGCTGCAAGCTTTTGCTCCAATATACCTGTTGACATACGAGCCACATAAGCTCCGTAACACAGATACTGTTCCATCTCTGCAGTCTTCTTCTCCAGTGCTGCTACAGGCGACAATTTGCCGAAAGTTTCCCCATAACCCGGTATCATCAGACCAAGATGCTCTGATGCAATTGCTTCTATATCATAATCGTTTTTCAGCGGATTCAGAAGATATGCGCCTATCAGGACATCAAAATAGCTTTCCGTACCATCCTGACAAAGGAAATCATACATCTGCTTCATATCAAAAGCAGCAATAGGTACTTTTTTCGACATCCGCAGAACTGCATCCCGAATCTTGCTTTCTTCTTTCGCTTTCAGGCAGTACACAAAGGTACCTTCCTCCTCCAAAGAGACCGCCGCTGCCAGTATCCTGCTGCATCTTTGAGATGACTGTGCGCCTTTTCCTACGCTTTCCTTGGAAGATACACCATCATCTTTCTCTGCCGGAGCCACTCCGCCCATCATAAACTGTTCCAATGTCATCTGCACAGGAACCAGTTCTTCTTCCTCTTCTGCTTCCTTTTTCTTATCGATCACCAGTCCAAGACCGACTCTGCCTGACGCACGTTCTGTTACCTTAATAAATTCGCCCACGTCTGTGCATACCCGGAAACTCTTTACCAACTCGCCCACATCTACCGTCTGGTCTTTGTCAAAACGATTCAGCATATTTTTAAATTCCAGCTGTTTGAACAAAGCATAAGCCTCCGGCGTAAAGAACCCTTCTGCTTTGGCAGCATCATAATTCAACTCCACTTCACTGTCGGTTCGAATGGTAGCCAGCACCTTACTCAGTTCTGCAAGATCTTTGTTAGCAATCAGAGATTCCCTGATGCTCTTTTTGCTGATTTCTTCCACATGGGCATAGAGATTGTCAAGGGAACCATATTCTGTCATAAGAGAAGTCGCAGTCTTCTCCCCTACTTTCGGTACCCCCGGAATGTTATCAGCCGTATCTCCCATTAATGCCTTCAATTCAATAAACTGAAGCGGCGTCACTTGATAGGCTTCCAGTACATCCGCCGCATAATAATCTTCAATCTCTGTCTTCCCCATTTTAGTCTTGGGAATCCGGATTTTAATATGCTCTGAAGCAATCTGCAATAAATCTCTGTCTCCGGATACCAGGGAAACCTCTATGCCCTTGGCTTCCGCTTTCTTTGCCAGGGTTCCCAGTATATCGTCTGCTTCCAGCCCTGCCTGCTCCATGATGACGATACCCATGGCTTTCAGAACCTCTTTCATTACCGGTACCTGCTCTCTGAGTTCCTCCGGCATGGCTTTCCTGGTACCTTTATACTCAGCATACATTTCGTGGCGGAAAGTCGGTGCATGTACATCAAAAGCCACTGCAAGATACTGCGGCTTCTCTTCCTCTAATATTTTAAATAGAATATTCAAAAATCCATACACAGCATTGGTATGAAGCCCCTGGGCATTGGTCAGCTCAGGCACACCATAAAACGCCCTGTTCAATATACTGTGTCCATCTATCAGAACAAGCTTTTCACTCATCTATTCTTCCTTCCTGTCCATTGTTATCTGAAAACGATCCAGATTACAAAACATAAAATCGCCGCCATGAAAATCAATTCCAGCATTGCCCCGAAATTCAGTACCTTATCGCTTCGTCGGATTTTTCGTTTTGCTTCCTCCAGCCGCTTGTCTAATTCCCGGTTCAAATCAAAAGCATCTCCATCTTCCAGCCTTGCCATACCTTCCGTGACCAGAAATTGAATGGTCAACTCCTCCTTACATTCCTGACATGACCTGATGTGGTCACAAAAGCGCTTTAAGGTAAAATATTCCAGCTTTCCAGCGATGAACTCCGGTATCAGCCGCTCACATTCCTTACAATCCAAATATTCCTCCATAAGCGTTCCTTTCGTACTTGCGTGCGTTTTCTATAAAGCTACATCATAATCACAAAGTTCACACCCGCGCCATTCGCAAAGCCGCACCTACGGCGCTTTCCGCTGCTTCGCAGCTATCTTTGCTCATATATGGCGCTCCCTCCGTCAGCCAGATCATGAAAAGCCGCATGCAAGCATGCGCTTTTCATGCCAGTGGCCGACGTGTGAACTGTAACAACTAATATAATACATCATAATCAAATGATTGGCTAGTAGATTTTTCAATTGATGTGTACTATAATAATAGATATGTAAGATTATTGCAAGTGGTTGTGTGGATGGAGGTTGGGATGAAATTACCAGGATACTATTCTTCGGGAGAATTTGCGCGGTTGGCGCAGGTGTCGGTGAGGACGATACGATTTTATGATAAACAGAATATTTTAAAGCCCTCCTTTGTGTCAGCTGCCGGGGCAAGGTTTTATACAGATTCGGATTTGGCGAGACTGCAGCAGATTTTGTTGTTGAAATATTTGGGGTTTTCGTTGGATGATATCAGGGAAATGACCATTGGGGACAATGATTATCATTTGATGGTCAGTTCTTTGAATATGCAGAAGAAGCTGGTACAGGACCGGATGGAGCAGCTGCAGCTTGTTGCTGAGGCGATTGACAGCACTGTTGAGGCGATTGAGAAGGAGCATCAGCTGGATTGGAGCCGAATGCTTGATCTGATTCATCTGACGGGAATGGAGAAGAGTCTGAAGGATCAGTATCAGAATGCCAGTAATATTTCTGCGAGGATCAGGCTTCACAGGGAGTTTTCCCGGAATACATTAGGGTGGTTTCCCTGGATTTATGAACAGGCTGATATTACGGACGGCATGAAGATTCTGGAACTCGGGTGCGGTAATGGCGCATTGTGGACGGAAAATCTGGACAGACTACCATTACAGATTACGATTACGCTTTCTGATATTTCGGAAGGAATGCTCAGAGATGCCAGGCGAAATATTGGTACAGAGGATGCACGTTTTGATTTCCGAGTGATTGACTGTCATGAGCTTCCTTTTGAGGATAACAGCTTTGATCTGGTGATTGCCAATCATGTGCTGTTTTACTGCAAGGACATTGGTAAGGCCTGTGGGGAAATTGCCCGTGTATTGAAGCCGGATGGATTCTTTTTAAGCAGTACTTACGGGACTCATCATATGAAAGAGATCACGGAGCTGGTACAAGCTTTTGATAACAGAATCGTGCTTGCAGCGGAAAATTTGTATGAACGTTTCGGACTGGAAAATGGGGCAGAATTACTGTCGCCTCATTTCTCCAGTGTAGAGATTCGACACTATGATGACTGCATCGTCATCAATCAGGCGGAGCCGCTCATTGAGTATATCCTCTCCTGTCATGGCAACCAGAATCAGATTCTCCTTGACCGTTACAAGGACTTTAGGACTTTTGTGGAAGAAAAAGTGCACAATAATTTCCATATTACCAAAGATGCAGGCATCTTTCTTTGTAGAAAATAGCTAAATTTACATTTTTTTGAAAAAAATACTTGAAGGTGACGTTAGGTCACCTTTTATACTATAGTCAGTAACATTCGAAACTAATGATTTCAAATAAAGGAGACAATAAAATGAAAGGAATCATCTTAGCCGGCGGTTCAGGTACCCGTCTGTATCCGCTTACCATGGTAACCTCCAAACAATTGCTGCCGATTTATGACAAGCCTATGATCTACTATCCCATGTCTGTTCTGATGAACGCAGGCATCCGTGATATCCTGATCATCTCTACCCCTCAGGATACCCCAAGATTCAAAGAACTGCTTGGTGACGGTCATCAGTTCGGTGTGACACTGTCCTATGCTGTACAGCCCAGCCCCGATGGACTGGCTCAGGCATTTATCATCGGTGAGGAATTTATCGGTGATGATACCGTAGCCATGGTTCTGGGTGACAATATTTTCGCTGGCCACGGTCTGAAGAAGCGCTTAAAGACTGCTGTAGAAAATGCTGAATCCGGAAAAGGCGCTACCGTATTTGGCTACTATGTTGACGACCCTGAACGTTTCGGTATTGTAGAGTTCAATTCCGAGGGAAAAGCCATTTCCATCGAAGAAAAACCTGCTCATCCCAAGAGCAATTACTGTGTCACCGGTCTGTATTTTTATGATAATAAAGTAGTTGAATATGCAAAAGGCTTAAAGCCCAGTGCCCGCGGAGAGCTGGAAATCACTGATCTGAACCGCATTTACTTAGAGCAGGACAGCCTGAATGTGGAGCTTTTGGGACAAGGCTTCACCTGGCTGGATACCGGTACACACGAAAGTCTGGTAGATGCCACCAACTTTGTAAAAACCGTTGAGACTCATCAGCACCGTAAGATTGCCTGTCTGGAAGAAATTGCTTATCTGAACGGCTGGATCAGCAAAGAGGAAGTGCTGAAGGTCTATGAACTTCTGAAGAAAAATCAGTACGGCCAGTATCTGAAGGATGTTCTGGACGGAAAATATCAGGATGGATTGTATTAATTGTAACAGTTCACATGTCAGGCGCCTTTGAGAATGGCGCGGATGTGAACGGCAACTTTTAGCTTACTATAAGGAGAATCGCTATGACTATTATTGTAACCGGCGGTGCCGGATTTATCGGAAGCAACTTTATTTTTCATATGTTAAACAAATATCCCGACTACCGTATCGTATGTCTGGACTGCCTGACCTACGCAGGCAACCTGTCCACTCTCGCACCGATCATGGACAACCCTAATTTCCGTTTTGTTAAGGAAAGCATCACGGACAGAGAAGCTGTATACAAGCTTTTCGAGGAAGAGCATCCTGACATGGTAGTAAACTTTGCAGCAGAGAGCCATGTAGACCGTTCCATCGAGAATCCTGAAGTTTTCCTGGATACCAATATCAAGGGAACTGCAGTTCTGATGGATGCCTGCCGCAAATACGGCATTACCCGTTATCATCAGGTATCTACCGATGAAGTATACGGTGATCTGCCTCTGGACAGACCTGACCTGTTCTTCACTGAGGAGACTCCTATCCACACCAGCAGCCCTTACAGCTCTTCCAAAGCAGGCGCTGACCTTCTGGTACTTGCTTATCACAGAACCTACGGCCTGCCTGTGACCATCAGCCGCTGTTCTAACAACTACGGCCCTTATCACTTCCCTGAGAAGCTGATTCCTCTGATGATCGCCAATGCTTTGAATGATAAGCCTCTGCCTGTATATGGTAAAGGTGAGAATGTGCGTGACTGGCTCTATGTTGAAGACCACTGCAAGGCTATCGATCTGATCATCCACAAAGGCCGTGTCGGTGAGGTTTATAATATCGGCGGACATAACGAGATGAAGAATATCGATATCGTAAAGATTATCTGTAAGGAGCTCGGTAAGCCGGAAAGTCTGATTACTTATGTAACTGATCGTAAAGGTCATGATATGCGTTATGCTATCGATCCTACCAAGATTCACAATGAACTGGGCTGGCTGCCTGAGACCAAGTTTGCTGACGGCATCAAGAAGACCATCCAGTGGTACCTGGATAATAAAGAATGGTGGGAAACCATTATTTCCGGGGAATATCAGGATTATTATGAGAAGATGTATAAGAATCGTTAATCTATCTTCTCACAGGCTACATCAAATTTTGTAACAGACATACAGGGCAGCTAACCATTCAATGATTAGCTGCCCTATACTTTTTAATCTTTACTCCTCCCAGAATGCCTCTACCATTCCGGCTACACCATACAAGGATGCCACCCTTTTCACACCATCCCGTATTTCATCTCTGCTGAAATCATGCTCTTCCAGGAAACTGTCCTCCTTATCATTCAGATAATTGTAGAAAAGTAACGCTGTCTTCAACTTCTGCTTATCTTCACCATCCACCAGTTCATACAATCGGTTCTCAGCCTCGTCAATTTCACCTCTGTCGACCAGGTCAAGCAGGGATTCCAGTGATTCCTGCTGCTCCATTTCCTTTTGAAGCTTCTCGTCATCCTGATCTATATCAAAATGAAACAACAGCATGATAATCATCCTGATGACTTGTCTGATGACACGCATAATGTAATCTTGCTCAAACATATTCTTATCCTTTCTGACATGCTTCACTTTCCTGTGAAGCTTATCCGCAACGTTTTCCATAAATCAATGTGTATTCGCAATCTGCTTCGCTGACGGCTGAAGCAATATCAGAAAGAATTCAACAATCCATTCGGACTTGCAGGCTTACGATTGTAGCACTGCGCGGCAATCTTATCCCATAATCCATAAATACAAGTACAATAATCGCTGCCGCGATTAAAAACCAGCTATTATAAATGATGCCAAAACTTCTTTTTACCTTTTCGATTAGACTTTGTCTGAAGCCAGATATCTCCGTCCTGCTACCCGCAGACCGTCTGCAGAATCTGCCTTCTTCCTGTACTGCTCCGGAAGCAACCTCCCCGAACAGACCATACACAGGCACCGAAAGCATCGCTAAAGAAGCTGTCGACACCGAAACGGTAAACAGGAAGATATAGAATCTCAGCAAAACATTTTCCCCACAAAGCTTACCACTATCTGAAACCCTCATATTTTATTTTCCCTTCCTATCTATTCATTTACCCTGCCGCTTTATTATAACAAACCCCACTCTTCTTTTCCACATATTTTCGCACATGAAAATCCCGGAAGCCAGTCCTATTCACGCTTCCGGGATTCCTTATTTCCATCACTATTCGTATCAGTCTAATATATTCGTATGCCATCTGCCATTGGTAAAGTCCGGAATATCCATCACTGCTCCACCTTTTGCAATAGACATCTCTGAAAGCGCCGTAATGGCCATCCAGCTTGCTGCATCATATACATCCACAGGCATCATAGTATCGTTACGCAGCGCTTCAAAGAACTTTTTAAATTCCAAGTAATCCATTCCATCATGGCTTCCCTGCACCCCTTCATTCAGATATTGCTTCCATACAGGATGGTCATACTCCTCCTGATACTCCACCGCGTTATTGATACATTTCTTTCTCCAGTCGAAATCATGGATTCTGTCCTCTTCTCTGTCCAGAAATACAGAATCTGTCACCTCTTCATACATTCCTTTTGTACCTCTGACAGTAAAGTTCCTGCTGTAATATCTGGGCAAAGTAGTGTCCAGTGTCAGTACGATGGTCTCACCGCCTGCGCATTTGATCACTGTGGTAACGATATCTCCCTGAGCAAACGTTTTATTCTTCAGGAATTCATCATCGCTCTTGTTTTCCAAAATATACTCGTGTAAACCAGCTGCCTTGGAAGCAGTTGATGTCAGTGTCACCATTCTGTTGCCATGATTGATTTTCAGCACCTTGGCAATCGGTCCCAAGTCATGAGTGGGATAATTTTCACAATTCCTGGTCAGATAATTTCTCAGTCTGTAATGCCTGTTTTCTTTCCCAAAAGCAATTTCATGTCGCAGATCATGCATATATCCGCCCTGGCAATGTACGATTTCTCCAAGCAGTCCTTTTTCTACCATATTCAGAACCATCATTTCTCTTCTGCCAAAGCAGCAGTTCTCTAAGAACATAAACGGTGTCCCGGTCTTTTCATAAGCTTCTACCAGCTCGTAGCACTCCTTAAGCGTATAGGCACCGCCCACTTCCATAGCTACTGCTTTTCCTGCATTCATAGCTGCTACTGCGATTTCCACATGGCTCTCCCATGCTGTGGCAATGATGATCGTATTCACATTCTCATCAGCTATCACATCATGATAATCAGTATAAATAGCCGGTCTGGCCTGTCCGGCCTTCTCTACCGCATCTGCGGCACCTTGTGCTCTGTCCTCATAGGTATCACAGACAGCTGCTACCTTTTCACCCTGCTTGAGTACGACACTTTTTAACAACCCCATTCCTCTGCAGCCACATCCGATATAACCAACTTTAATATTCTCCATAGATTTTTCTCCTCTCAAACCGTACTTTACAACTCCCGGGATTAATGTTATTATACTCAATAACAAAAGACAAATCTATAGTCTAAACGCTCGACTATATGTACTTTTAGCTCAATAAATTATGATAGAAAATTGACACTTACTATAAGAAGAACTTACTATAAGAAAGCAAAAGGAATTTACGATATGGAAGAAAAAGTATGGCTCGCTTATCCCGTTACAGAACAGATTCATATTACTGCAATGTATTCTCTTTTCAAAATACATTACAATAACGGCTTTGCATTTCACGGAGAAGCCCACAATTTCTGGGAATGCTTTTATGTCATTGATGGAGAAGTATGCGTCTCCGCAGATGAAAGAGTCTATAACCTGATGCGTGGGGAAATCATTGTTCACAAGCCGCTTGAATTCCACAAATTCATAGTAAACGGACCGAAAGGGGCCACTGTACTTATTTTTTCCTTTTCTGCCGAGGGTCCTCTCACCGGATGGCTGCGCGATAAAGTTTTCAGCCTTTCCAACAGCCAGAATCAGATTCTTAAGTCCCTGATTTCCTATATGCAAAGTAAAGCGGATGGCTTAGGACTTTCTCCGCAAAAATACTACGACTGCTTAAAACCATTTGAGCAATTGCCCTATTATTCTCAGATGATCATCACCTACCTTTATCAACTATTCCTTTCCCTCTCTGATGAAGGTACTATTTCCTCTGTTTCCTCAGCACCGGATGCAGTGACTTTCAGTAAAGCCATCAGTTACTTAAACTGTAATCTCCATCGCCAGCCTTCAGTAAGAGAAATTGCTAAATTCAGCAATGTCAGTGAAGCAAGCCTGAAGCGTATTTTCGATAAATATGCCGGTATCAGTGTCCACAAATATCTGTTGAAGCTGAAGATTAAGGTAGCCATGGAACTTTTGCAGGATGGGGAAAGTGTATGCATGGTGGCTGAACGACTCGGCTTCAACAGCCAGAGTTATTTTTCCAAGGCATTTAAGAGAGAGACAGGTTTCAATCCTTCCGATTTGAAGCAATCTTGAACCAAAATTACACATCTTAGACCGATTTGTTTATGGCTTTATACTTTATTATCCGATATAGTAGATACAGAAAATAAAGCGAAGGAGCCAAACAATGAACCAGATATCTCTTAATGAAGTACTGAAACAGTTTGATATTTACCTGAATGCAGCATCCTACGGAAACGGCCACATCAATGATACTTATTGTGTAGATGGTCCCCAGTATATCCTGCAGAGAATCAACACCTCTATCTTCCATAATCCGGATGAATTAATGAGCAATATTGAGAACGTAACCTCTTTTCTGCGAAAAAAGATCATTGCCGCCGGCGGAAATCCTGACAGAGAAACCCTGACTGTCATCCGCACCAATGATGGAGAAAATTACTATAAAATTGATGACCGGAACGTTTTCAGAGTATATAAATTCATCTCTCATACCAAGACCATTGAAAATGATAAAACACTGGATGACTTATACCAGGCCGGAAAAGGCTTCGGTAATTTCCAGAAGCTGTTGGATGATTTCCCGGTAGAGATGCTATATGAAACCATTAAAGATTTCCATCACACGCCGAAACGTGTAGAAGCCTTAAAGGAAGCCATCCGCGAAAACAAAGCCGGTCGTGCTGACAGTGTCAAAGAAGAAATCACTTTTGCCCTGGAAAATGCAAGCTGGGCAGACACCGTCATAAAAGGGATCGAAAACGGAGAAATTCCCGTTCGTGTAACCCACAATGATACTAAGATCAACAACATCCTCTTTGATCAGGTCACCGGCGAAGCAGTCTGTGTCATTGACCTGGACACTGTTATGCCTGGAAGCATGTTATATGACTTTGGCGATGCACTGCGCATGGGCGGTTCTACTGCTGCCGAGGATGAAACCGACCTTGATAAGGTGTGGTTTGACGTAGCAGCTTACGAGCATTTTGCCAAAGGGTATCTGAGCGAAATGAAAGATTATCTGACCCCTGCAGAACTAAAGCTGCTGCCATTTTCTGTAAAGCTTCTGACCTACGAATGCGGCATCAGGTTCCTGACCGATTACCTGAACGGAGATACTTACTTTAAGATTCACCGCGAGCACCACAATCTTGACAGAGCAAGAAATCAGTTTAAACTGGTGGCTGATATTGCGAAGAAAGAACAAGAACTTGCAGATATTGTAAAATAGAATCTTGCTGTTTTTAAAGAAAAAGCTAATCCGCCTATATTAGAATGGATTAGCTTTTTTAAAGTTTTTACTCTATGTCAGCAAACACTTCATCAGCCAAAGAGCTTACTGTCATTATAAATATCGATCAGTTCTGCTGCATTACTGTTTTCATTCGTAAGCAGCCACTCAAATACTTCCGGATTACTGTATGTATCGCTCCATGCATTATGCTCATTCTCAGGATAAATGGTAAGCTTTGCGTTTCCTCCGCGTTTGTTGACCCCATTTACCATTTTCTCAGATTCTTCTACGAACACAGAGGCATCTTTCTTCCCATGAAAAGCCCATGCCGGTACATTCACCAGACGTGCTGAGTTCCAATACATACCACCGCCACATATAGGCACAATTGCTGCAAAAATCTCCGGCATACTCATAGCAATCTGCCATGTTGCATAGCCGCCCATGCTGGCTCCCATAGCATATATCCTGGTTTTGTCTGTGAACTCTTCATTAGCTGTCTTCACAACAAGACGTTCCAGCGTCGGGAACATATCAAACCAGGTATTGGTAGAACACTGCGGTGCTACAGTGATGAATGGAAAATCTTCATATTCGTCCGTTATTTTGAAATAAGGATTGTTTATTATCACGTTGATGTCAGTTCCTCTTCCGCCTGCTCCATGGAAAAACATGATTACCGGATATTTCTTTCCGGGTTCGTAACCATTGGGATATCTTGTTATATATTGGATGTGTTCAAATTGTGATACTTCGTATTTCATGGTATTCGTGTTCCTTTCGTAAGCCTCTTTTTACGAAACAGTTCTGGCTTCATTTCTTTGTTATTATAGTATATATAATAGTTAAAATCAATACACGAACTTATATTTATTTTGTACAATTGTTACTATTCGTAACAGTTCAGACAGCCGGCACCGCGCAGTCAAAATCGCACTTCAGTGCGATTTTGCAAGAATTGCGTGCGCCAAAATGCGCTTTTAGCGCATTTTGTGTGCATCTACGTAACAGTTCAGACCCCGTCTGAACTGTTACTACTATTCAGCTCAGCGGTTGGATGAGTAGTGACAAAAAAAATGAAAAAAGCAAAATTTATTCTTGCCAAAACTCGAATTATGTGATAGAATAAATTCGTTGTGAAACATTGATATTCAAACAGCATGCCGGCGTGTCGGAATGGCAGACGAGGCAGACTCAAAATCTGTTGATGGCAACATCGTGCGGGTTCAAGTCCCGCTGCCGGCAGTACTAAAAACCGTAGACCCTTGATTTTATTGGGTTTACGGTTTTTTCTTTTCCAATATTTTGCTTACCTCAGAAGTAGGCTGTACGAATCTTCAGTTACAGTTCACATGCAATGTCATCAACTTAAGCAGATATCTAATTTTTTATAGAAATCTGCTTAAGTTGATGACATTGGGTGTGAACTGTAACAATCTTCATATTTATAGCCGGGTAACAACCTTGACAACTAAATAGACTTTGCACTCTGGATGTGATATAATACTTACACCATGGGAGGTATAAGGTATGGACAAATTAGATTTGATTCTTGAAAAACTAGGAACATTTGAAAATAGCTTCACAACCCTTAAAGACGATGTATCGTCTCTTAAGGATGACGTTACTACCCTCAAGGATGACGTTACTACCCTCAAGGATGATGTTACTACTCTTAAGGATAACACGGCGACTCTTAATAACAAGGTTACTGATTTACAGTTAACACTTGAAAACGAGACTAATCGCAATATTCGTACCATTGCAGAAGGTCATCTGGATCTGAGCAGAAAACTTGATGACGCTTTGAAAGTAGAAAATGAAAAGGAAATGCTTATCATTCGTGTCAATATATTAGAGAATGACGTATGCAAAATCAAAACTAAGCTTGAAATAGCATAATTTTATAACTACTACAAAAAGAGTGTAAAGCCTATTTAATTGTAAAGGCTTTACACCTTTTTATTTGGAGGAGGTATAATCTCTTTCTCCTCCTCATATACTACAAACATGAATAAACTAAAACACTACACTATCAAAGGAATTATATTTGTTTTAATTACCGGCACAATTTCGCATTTTATATACGAATGGTCAGGAAATAACTTCCTCCTTGGCTTCTTGTTTCCGGTCAATGAATCTGTATGGGAGCATATGAAACTATGCTTTTTCCCCATGCTGTTTTATTCGTCTTATATGAGCAGCAAACTCGAACCTGATTACCCATGCGTAACTTCGTCCTTACTCTTTGGTGTTTTGCTGAGTACTTTTCTGATACCGGTATTTTTTTACACCTACTCAGGAATCCTGGGACAAAATCTCACCGTCCTTGACATTGCCACTTTCATAGTGAGTGTGATAGTCTCGTTTATTGCGGTCTATAAACTTTCTTTATCCTGCAAACTGGCTTCTCACACATCACTATTAAAATTATTCATATTAATTACAGCAATATGCTTTTTTATATTTACCTACTATCCGCTTAATCTCGGCATTTTTGTAGACCCTACAAAGTAATATTGGATTTTGCCTTCAGCCATATCTTAATGGATATACGAACCTCCATTTACATCAATGGTAGCTCCGGTAACATATCTTGCCTCATCACTTGCCAAATACACAGCTGCCGCCGCAACGTCCTCTACCTTTCCAAGACCAAGGGGAATAGAATTTCTGAGTTCCTCTACCTCCTCGTCAGTATGCACAGCCTTTGTAAAATCTGTAAAGATCACTCCAGGTGCTATAGAATTTACCGTAATATTATGCGGAGCCCCTGTTCTTGCAAGTGTCTTATTCATGGCCAGTATACCGCTTTTGGAAGCTGCATAATGTACATGTCCAAACAAAGCCTCACGCTGTCCTGCCTGACTTGCCAAAGAAATAATCCTGCCTGAATTTTGCTCTTTCATCATCTCCATTGCATATTTAGAACACAAAAATGCAGTGGTCAGATTAATATTCATAACTCTCTCCCAGTCTGCAAGGCTCATTTCAAAGATATCTTTTGCCTGGCTGATTCCCGCATTGTTTACCAAAATATCCAGTCTGCCAAACTCTTTTTTTACAAATGCAAACATTTCCTTCACGTTGTTTTCATCAGCCACATCGCCCATAAACATGTCAGCATTTCTTCCAAGAGACCTGATTTCTTCTACTACACGTGAAGCCTCCTCTGTATGGTGCAAATAATTAATTACGATATCTGCCCCCTGCTTTGCAAATGCAAGAGCAATCCCCTTTCCAATTCCTCTGGATGCGCCTGTTATCAGTGCTACCTTACCTGTTAGATCAAACATATTCATACCTCTCTTACTTCCCAAATTATTTCCGCATCGTTGGCGTTAATCTGAATCTTACTATCAGAATACTGCAGTGGCTCATTTGTCATATTAAAAACTGCAGTCACTTTTTTATTGCCACATTTGTTAAATACTTTTATTACACCGCTATGACCAAATAAGCAATCTTCTGTAGGAAGCGGGACATCATCACACATTATGACAGTTCCGTTTTGGTCCGTTATTGCATCGATGATCTCGGGATTTGTTTCTCCCACCCTATCACTGATATATACAGGACCTCCGCTTATCATTCTTAATATACTGCTTTGTTTTGCCGTATCATGGTTCGTCCACCACATATCAAAATCACAGTAGAACAGATTTCCATGAAATACTGCATTATATACATTCTGCTCTATATGCTCTTTAAAACTTTCCGGTTTATCCGGATAAAAATCATCACTGTTTCTGGATAACACAGAATATGGTCTGTTATGGGCATTGATAGAATGCATTCCCATACAATTGATCACATTCTCTCCAAAGCAATCATGTACAGCACGATCTGCCTCCCGCTGCATGATTGCCACAGTATTCACACATTCCGGCATTCCCTTAAGGAATTCCAATCCATTGCCCTGAGTATCCATCTTCACGAAATCAACACCCTGCTCTTTCAGGTATTGATACCATTTCCAAAAAAAATCGTATGCCCTTTCTCCATTTGGAATGTAATAGCCCGTATGGGTCTTTAAAAGAAGATCCTGCTCTGTTCGATAAAGTTCACTGTCCTTTTCAATTCCGTACCAATAGCCCGTAAATGAATGCCACACACCAACCTTCTCGATACCGTAATCTCTTTTGATTCGTTCGATGCAGCCTTTTAACCCATGGGGGAATTTGATTCTGTCTTCGTAAAAAGAGGTTATTTTGAAATCATTGTCTTCTGATATCTGCGACCATCCATCATCTATCACAAGCCATTTTAAAGGCACCTTTTTTTCCTTCAATTCCTCCAGTTTATCAATAATTCCCTGCTCTGTGACATCATGATAAAATGCATTCCATGTGCACCATCCCAGCCCTTTATACATATCAGGCAATTTTTTATCTTTACGCAGCGGTGTTTTGATATATCCTTTCTTCACCGCATATTCATAAGCACACTGTATTGTCTGATAGGGATCCTTCCCTTCACAGATTACGGCAAATACACCTTTTAAGTTGTCCGCTCCCTCATAATATCTGGTGAGTTTGATTCTGAGCGTATTTCTCTCATCGGACGGCGATATGTATGAATAGATGTCATCCGGGCTGACAGGCAGTACCGTCAAGTATCTGCCTGCAATTTTCAGGAGAATATTCTGCACACCGTCAGGTATTTGGGACAAATTCCTTTCAAATGAGGGCCTGGACCAGAAAGGATTGTACTGTACACGTGATAAAGCACCGTCAATTTCACCGCCTATCACTATGTCCACATAAGCCGCCGGATCCGATTGCAATACTTTCTGAAAGTCATACGGCAGACAGCTGCACATAACATCAATTGATATTTCTGATACATTACCTGTTTGTGTTACTTTCAAACCGTCACCGGCGACCTCATAACCATAATGCCTGAAATTCAAATAAAGTGTTTGTTCCATTGCTTATTCCAAAATATTTGTAGTAATAAAGTCCACGCCCCACTCAATCAGCATCTCTGCCTCTTCCTTAGTATCACATACCCAGCAGTTCACTTTATGATTATTAGCATGTACCTCATCTACAACTTCTTTTGTTAATCCTTTACAATAAACATCCAAATCCAGATTATGGCGATTTAATTTATCGATCAGCTCACTCAGTGGCTGATCCTGAACTCCGGTTAAAAGCTGCAGTGGCTGGTCGGCAAGCAACTTTCTCAAGATCACAAGATTCTGATATGCGAAAGAAATAAAGATAATGCCATCAATATAACCCAGTCCCTTTATTTCCTCCACCATTCTTTCCAGGTCTTCTTCTTTAAACGGACCTTTTAACTCCAGTATGCATTTTTTATCATACTTTTTACAGATATTAATATAATCTGCAAGACTCGGAATGATGAGATCCGGCCTTTTTCCTGTATCGTTTCCTTTCAGTCCTGCTTTTCTATCCGATTCGTTAAGATTATACAGGCATATCTTTTTGATCAGATCCGTCGATGATGTTTTCACATTGATATTATCACCGGCGGTTCTTACTGTATTCTCATCATGAATTGTCACAAACTTACCGTCACCTGTTACATGTACATCTGTCTCTATTCCATAATAGCTTCTGTTTCCCCCGGCCACGAATGCCGGTATGGAATTCTCCGGTTCCAAACCACTTAACCCTCTATGCGCAACCATTAACACGTTCCTTCTATCAATCTTTATTGTATCCATAATCCTTTCATCCCTTTCCTGTCATACATATTTACTCTATTTTCTTTTAATGTCATACCTGTTTTGTTTAATAAACCTTCACACTCTTCAGGCACACTTCGCCACGGGCGGAAACAATCCTGAGTAAAATATGATCCACTTCATTCTTATCATACCAGAATAAGAGTTTGTTCTGTTCCGTGCTGCTGTCCCAGATCAGACAGATCTTCCGGTTGCCCACAGTTCGCCCATGATACAACGGGAACATCCGATAGCCCTCCGATTCTCTTAATATCTGGAAGCCTTCAATGCGCTGACCCTTGGTCAGATCTTCCTCTATTACCACATAATGAATTTCACTTACAGGCTTGTCAAAGATAATCTCATAATCCTGCTGAATCACATCACCCTTATCACGCTTCTTAACCGTAACGGGAATTTCCCTGCCAAAGCTTGAACGAATCTTTTCCCCAAGCTCTGCTAAACGCTTTACATCTCTTTCGTCAAGCAGCCCTTCCCTGGTAGGTGGGATGTTCAGATTCAGGCAGCAGTTACCACCAACTGTTCTTACATACACACTAAATAAATCTTCCAGCGTTCTGGGCTCCTGCTCTTCATGCCAGAACCACCCTTTTCTGATAGAAGTATCCACCTCAGCCGGGGTAAAAGTAAGTCCCTTGGAGAACATAGCGATGTCCAACGTTCCGATATTCTTGGATGAATTATACAGAAAAGAGAGATCTCCCTGATCGGCCATCGGAGCCGGACCGGTCTGAACTTCACTGTATTTGCACAGTTCGCTGGGAACCACTGCCCATTCGCTTTCTCTGGTCTTACCGGCTTCATTACCGCACCATCTGACATCCGGTCCAAAGTCATTAAAGATCACAGCATTAGGCTGATATTTTCGGATCAGTTCAAAATATCTCTGAAAATCATACTGCTGTTTCTTTCCGTTAGGGCCCTCACCACAGGCATTATCGAACCATACGCAGAAAATATCTCCGTACTGGGTCAGAAGCTCTGTCAACTGATTGCAGAAATAATCATTATATTCATCAGTCCCGTAAAGCTTGCTGTTACGATCCCATGGCGAGAGGTAAAAACCAAACTTAATGCCGCCTCTTCTGCATGCTTCTGCCGCTTCCTTCACCACATCCCCTTTAAACGGAGAATTTTTCACACTGTGCTCCGTATATTTTGACGGCCACAGACAGAATCCGTCATGATGCTTTGCTGTCAGGATCAGCCCCTTCATGCCTGCTGCTTTTATAGCACGAACCCACTGATCACAATCCAGCTTTGTGGGATTGAAAATACTTTCCGGTTCATCACCCTCGCCCCACTCTCTGTCGGTGTATGTATTTACTCCGAAATGAGCAAAAGCATAGAAACCTACGTCAAACCAGTCCAGCTGACGTTTGCTGGGTACTACAGATACTGCTTCTTTTAAGAAATTTTTCATCACTAGCTCTCCTCTCTTTTGCCATTTATTTTATTCTATATGCAATTTCCAATTTATCCGTATCAGCAGAACATTCAAATTCGATAATTGTTACAGCCTGTACTCCATTAGCGGCGCGGTAATCGCTGCTCTGGTAATTCAGTCTGGTTCTGTGTATTATATAACTGTCATCCAATAATTTTATTTTGCCATCACTCAGAAGTTCTGCAGTTGAGATTATCTGCCCGTCTTTTAAGAATGACACCGTTCTTTCTCCTGTGATTTGCGCATCATACTTTGTAACAATTCGCTCAACTACAGAGTTGCCATATCTACGGAATGCAAAGCTATCCCTGATTTCCATTCCGTTTTCATCAAGTGTCAGATTGCGAATCAGTTCCTTTAATGCTGCATCTGAAGGATACGCTCCTGCAAAGGATATCCTTACTCCATTATTCGTTTTTTCAAATTTATCTGACGCGTATTCCCTTCCATAGGACTGCACACAGCCATTTACAATCGGGACAGAGTGCCCGTGGGAACCGTTATTCAGGAAATCATACCGGGTTTCCATCGCAAAATATTGGTGAGTATACCTGGCACAGCCAAAATCATCTGCCAGAATCAATCCATCTTTTATATACATATAAGAACCTATATCATTGTGATTATGAGGCTCATCATTATATCCTCCCTTTACTGCCACACTCACCTCTCCTGTGTGAAGAACTGCCCATTGTCCCAAAGGCAGAAATACATCGTCTCTTCCGGACTGCTCGTGCAAAAGTTCAGGATTGAACCATTCAATGCTTCTTACTGCACTGCTAAGTCGGTAGCAGTCTATCAGAGCATTTCTGTAATATGACTGTTCCGGAACCCCAACCCCGTAACATTCATTCAACTTCGATAATACTCCCAGGTTCAAAATGCCTATACCACAATCAGAGAAACTGATCATGACATTTTTTTCCAAACACACAATAGAGGGGAATGCTGCAAGTCTTTTGAATTTCTCTTCATCCTCCACTACGCTTTCATCTAAACGCATTCGCAGAAGTTCATCAAAAGCCACATAATACTGCATTGCATACATCCAGTATGTAATACCCTCAGCACAGACTCCATCGTCCTCACAGGTTCCTACGAATCTGTTACAAGCTGCCTTTGCGCGATCTGTTATCTTCTTCAAACGTTCCTCGTTTTCAACAAGGTATAATGCTGCAATTCCAACAGCACCACCACATACAGCTGACCAGTTTCCTCCCGTAAATTCCCAGCCAAGACGATATTTTTCTGTTTCTCCTGATTCAAAGGGCTCAATGACACGCTTAAACACCTCATTTACGCATCGTCTTACAACTGCCGGATGAAGAAGCTCGCTGCATAGAGAAATGCTTTCCGCAACCGCCTGCCCGGTCTCTGCGGCAAACAAATCCACCTGTTCAGGTACTTTACTTTCATCCATCAGTATTCCGCGAATATGTGCGGGCGACGCCCATGTATATTCATCACATGTCGCCCATAGGATATCCTCAAGCTCCTTTATATCCTTTTCTTCTTTAAAAAGCCATGCACGAAGTGTAAACATAGACATACGTCTGCGCTTTTTGAAATAGTCAGCTTCATATTCCACCCTTGATCCTGTTTTCTCAAACATTTTAAATTTAGAAAATGTAAGAGTTTCTATGGGTGCTTTTCTGAACTCCTCACAATCTGTGTTGATATCCGCAAGATATTTTGCGGCAAGGGGATGATCAAGATTCTTTAAAAAGTTCTGACCTGTAAACTCATTTTTGTAAATGTACATAACTTTCTCCTCTCTTTTTTAACTGTCTTAGGCCAACTTACGTCATTTACCAATTATTTCATAACTATGATTTTACTTATTTTCATAATGTCCTTTGGATACACAATATTAATATTATTTGGCGGCAGATCCGGCCAGTCGATTCTTGCAACTGCTACATCCATATAGATTGTTTTCGTTCTTCCTTCCGTCCCGTTTACTGTTCTGGCTCCGGCATTTTTGCCATTAAGGTTCACATTCATTGTCATCTGAACGAGTTCTGATTCATTGGATTGATACTCTATACCCAGCAGATATCTGCCATTTTCTGCAAATCTGCAATCTATCACTTTATCAGACTCTACTTCCAATATTTCTTCCACAATGGCCAGACTGTCAATCTCTTCTGCCAGCGACTTCTCTATCCTGCCTCCAAACTCAATAAACCTATCGAATGAATTGGTAGTCATAAGGAATTTCAAAATATTGATCGCATTTCTCTGCAGCTGACCGCGGGTAACTTTCCCTTCTGCAAGAGCTCCGGCCAAATCATCCGGATGATTTGCAGCATCATTCGACACCATATATAAATCATTTTGTGCTGTAACCATTTGAGTCAGGTTGCTTCCTGTACCGTCTGCTTTCTTTGTATTACGCGGCCACCAGTCCGTCATGACCACTCCCTTATATCTCCACTCATTCCTGAGAATTGTGGTATTCAGTTCATAATTCTCTGAACAGTATATCCCATTCACCAGGTTATACGCTGTCATTATCGATATCGCACCACCCTCTTTTACTGCAATTTCAAAGCCTTTAAGATATATCTCTCTTACGGCTCTTTCGCTCATTACTGCATCAGCAACACTTCTTTGATATTCTTGCGAATTTGCCATAAAATGTTTGATCGTAGCACTATTTCCGTGTCTGGCCATACCTCGCACCTGTGCAGCAGCAATTTTTCCTGTCAGGAACGGATCCTCTGAATAATATTCAAAATTTCTCCCGCCAAGAGGACATCGATGAATATTTATTCCGGGGCCTAACAACGAATCTACATGGTGCATGCACATTTCCATACTTAGCAGCTCATAAATTTTCTCTGCCGCTGATACATCCCACGTGCAGGCAATTGCTGTACCACACGGAATGCTTGTTGCCTTGTCACCATTATCCATCCTGATTCCGGAGGGGCCGTCCGTTGCCGCTGCAAGCGGAAGGCCAAATGCATTCAGAATCTGTGTTGTTCCACCGATTGCACCTGCTGTACCCGGTCTTACTTTTGGCGAACACATACCCTCTCCCTTGATCAGGCACATTAGTGTACTGTCATCAAACTGTGCTACGAATTCTTCGATTGACTTTTTACCTTTTTTCACATCAATCAGTTTAATTCCCACATCACCGGTCTGCGATATTACCACAGGCATCTCGCTTTTTATTCTGGCATCGTAATCTACTGTTCTGTTACGCACATTCTTATAACCTATCTCAAATTTGCCATTCTTTTCGACAGGATACATAATTTCAAATTTTTCTACAGGGGCCAATGCTTCTGACAATTGTTCCACAATCACTGTTTTTGCAACACTTATTGTATATACCCGTTTTGCATCACGAACATTATTTCCTATGTATAGGTGGTACTCACCATTCTCAAGCACATACGCTGAATTTGCCTCATCATACGCGCTCATTTTATTTTTCTCTATTACAAAATTGAGTGCCTGTTCTTCTCCTATAGCAAGCTCTTCTGTTTTAGCAAAAGCACATAGCTCTCTTGTACTTTTTCCAAGCTTCCCCTGCGGAGCCTCAAAATATACCTGAACTACCTCTTTGCCTGTATAGTTTCCCACATTTTTTACAGAGAC
The DNA here is from genome assembly GCA_017465845.1 of Lachnospiraceae bacterium. Taxonomy (GTDB): domain Bacteria; phylum Bacillota; class Clostridia; order Lachnospirales; family Lachnospiraceae; genus Acetatifactor. The sequence continues at coordinate 27,873 of JAFTVH010000047.1, forward strand.
ATCTATGATTATCTGATCAGGATTTTCCTTAACATTATCGGTCGTAATAACAAAATCCGTATAGGAGAGACCATAACCAAAGGGATATGCCACATCCTCTTGTGCAAAGGTCTCAAAATAACGATAACCCACATAGATATCTTCCTGGTACAGGTTCTTTTCTGCACCGCCAAAATTTCCTGTGTTCGGGTAAAGAGAAATATCCTTTGCAATCGTATCCGCTAATTTTCCGCATGGTGTTACATCACCACACAAAATATCAGCTGCCGCATTACCACCTTCCTGTCCACCCATCCACAGATATACGACAGATTTTATATGATACCTTTCTATCCAATCCATGTTGATAACAGTTCCTACATTTAAAAGCACCACAATATTTTCAAAGTATTCTGACACAGCCTTCAACAGATTTTCTTCTTCATCAGAAAGATACCAGCAGCCCTTCTTTGCACCATTATCGCGGGTTTCACCTGATATCCTGCCAATGACGACAACTGCAATATCCGATACTTTTCTCGCAGCTTCGACCAATTCATCTCCGACGGGCATTTCAGGCTTTGTCCATACACCCGGCGTCCATTGATAATCCACTGTGGTAGGATTCTCCTTTGTCCACATGCGATATGTATCAGCCAACTCTGTATTTAACTTTAACTTAGGATTATTTTCAATGCCGTCTAATATATTTACTATATAAGGAGTATTTACCAATCCACCCGAACCAAGTCCACTGATATAATAATCTACCTGCATTCTTCCAAAAACCGATATACAACGCCCTTCTGTAATAGGCAGCAGACCATCGTTTTTGATCAGTACCGCACCTTCGGAGGCAACAACCCTTGAATATCTCTGCAAGGGTATATATGGCTCCATTTTTAGATTCTTCCAATCGATATCACTCATTTCAAGCCTCTCCCATCACACCTTATGAATAGTGATTTTTCCGTTTTGCGGAATCGTATACTCTCCATCTTTCATACCGCAAATGATATTGAGATTCATGGCAGAAACAATCTTTACCTGCCGGTCACACTTAAAAACTATTGTTTTTTCTGTCACTCCCACAAATATGCTGTCTATCTGCTCCGGGACAATAAATTCATCCCCCTCTGCTTTTCCATTTATTACAAATAACTTGTCTTCTCTTTCTAACACTGCTGCCGTATGCCACCAGGAATAAACATTCCTCACCCATGCATATCTTGACAATGAGCTGTCAATATGCTCCGGATAACTATGAGCAATTTTAAATTTTACGGATTTGTCCTCGCCTTCCAGCTGCCTTAGCCCTGCTTTGATTTCATCAAAGCCTCCGCCACGTATATAATCCACTTCAAAACAGGTATACATGGTGCCGTCCTCCATGCATTTTGCGAAATTTGATATAAAACCATTCCACGACAGCAACAGTGCTTCTTCATCATAGGTAAGCATTCCATAAAGATACAATGCTTCCGCTTTCCATATCGTCCACGCATGACCGGCGCATATTGCCGGGCCCTCTCCGTCTCCCTCAAACATACTCTCCCACCAACGGAAAGAAGAGCCGTACATCCTCGCATCGGGAGTGAAAATGGTCCAGGCATTATGCAGCTGCAATACTCTTTCTGCCAGTTCCATGTACCTTTTATCATAATGAAGCTCTTTGCATATGTATAAAAGTGACAGCGCTGTACAGGAAACAGAGCCGTCCTCCGCATCCGATTCTGTATCTTCCCCTGTTCCCTCTGTCGGGAAGTTCAGTCCTCTTTTCACCAGAAAGTCCGCAACCTTGATCGCTGCTTTCTCAAAATCTTTGGCTCTGCTATCCTGCCGCATTTTGAGCAGTTTCGCCATATCAACGATTACAATAAGCGGTGCGCAGACTGTCGTATAATCCTCGCCGTTAAATATCATACCCTCTTCTGTAATCCAGTTGTTGACTAACTCATACAGCGCTGCAATTCCAAACTCCAGATAGTTTCTTTCATCGTATAATTTGTATGCTTCCATCAGTATGGACACACCAAAGAACTGCTCCTGAACACGCTTTGAATCTGAAACATGATACGCCTCATACTGTTCGGTCTTATATGGAAGAATTGTTTTTCCCTCCACATTTGCACCATTATCACCCATGATTATTGACAGCTCTTCCCGGGCAATCTCATCATAAAACCGATGTCCACAGACCCGCATATTGGCAAACATAGACCAAAGAAAAATACCGCCCTCGCACAGATTATCATCACAATGATAGGGTTTTCGTATCGCTTTACAGCTCAGATCAAAGAGTGTTTTCATATCATCACAATACCAGATGACAGCGTCCATTCCTTTTGTCTGGCCCGCATATGGAATCACACTGTAAAATCCGTACTGGGTCCCTTCAATCTGATATATCTTTCGATGGCCCATATCCACCGTATGCCGGCCGCCGTCAGGCTGCACTACCTCAATCCGGTCAGTATCCTCCGACACTCTGACCACAGGCTCTCCGCTGAAATTCCCACTCACAACAAGCTGACAATAGGGCACCTTATAGGTTGTATGAATAATTTCGTAAACCTCCTCCAAACTTGCAGCACAGTGTATATTAACTTTGATGCTTTTCCTCATGCTTCCCTGATAAGCCTTATCGAAACTTGCAAGGAATTTGAAATTCTCAATATAGTGTCCCCAACAGGCCTCAGAATAGTCTATTTTCCAGCCATCGCATTCCGTCAGTGCCAGACAGACAATAAATTGTCCGTTTGGTCTGGTCATAATACAGTAATGATACCTCCTGTCAATACCGGAATACGGTGATGTAGGCATGATCTGATTCGCATACGGGGTCCCCAACTTTCCCAGGAAATTCAATTCTATATTTACTCCGAACTGAGAAATCTCCTTATTCTCCGTACTGACCTCTATTGTGAGCCCCTCATTCAGCAAATACTGTGTCCTGATCTTGTTTTCTTTGTCTTCGCAGTTCACTGAATTGCTGTCTCGCAAGATTTCCTCTCCTATGCTGGTACGGTCAAGATAGGGCGAAGCACCTACTCTCACTTTCTGCTTCGTAATATCCTCAGACATAAGCGTGTAGGATACACTTCCGAATTTATTCAGAGTCCCTGCAAGATTTGTATGTGTTTCATCCTGTTTATCATAAAATTCCTTTATGATACCTGACTCGATATTCAGAATATATCTGTCATTTTCAATTACGTTCATACCCTTTCCACTCTTTACCAATGACTTTTTATTTTAAATCACCCAATTCAGAACATAGCTTCTGTCCTTCACTGCCGGAATCGTTATGATATCATCCTTTAGTACATAATCCACATCCATACCGCTATCATCTGAAACTGTAAGATTTTGGCAGCTCCTGCATCTTATTTTTAAAGGACCATCTCCTCCTGCCTTAATCGCAATCGATGAAGGTTCTGCTCTGTTCAGGCTGCTCTTATTCCCTGTATTCACCCAACGAATATCCAACTCATGACCGCCTCTGACTTTGATTCCGGATATTCGGCCTCTTACCCACTCTTTTGGTAAAGCAGGAAGTAAATCAATGCAATAAATACCATCCTGCTTTCTATGACTCTGTACGATCATCTCCAGAATCCCTGCACATGCCCCGAAATTACCATCTATCTGAAAAGGCGGATGGGCATCGAACATATTCGGATAAATAGATTTTTCAAACATAGTCTTGATACGCTTGTATGCATTTTCACCGTCACCAAAGCGAGCATATAGATTAATGATCCATGCATTGCTCCACCCGGTCTGTCCTCCGCCGTTTTGAAGTCTGTAATTCATGGATTTTAGGCCGGCTTCATAATATGCTCCTTCTGTAATGGTATTGGCCGGATAGATTCCATATAAATGTGACAAGTGCCTGTGATGCTTTTCTGCCTCTTCAAACTCCTCATTCCATTCCAAAAGCCTTCCGTTGCTGCCAATCTGAAGCGGTTTCAACTTCCTTAACAGTTCTTCATACCTGGCAGCATCTTCTCCCAGCACGTGGCAGGCTTCTATAGAATAACTCAGAATATCCGTAATCATGGACAAATCCATGGCACTGCCCGTACATACTGCCAACTCTTCCCCGTTATAAAAATAGGTATTTTCCGGCGATGTGGAAGGACAGGTTGTCAAGTATCCATCCTTATCCGTTACCATCCAGTCTTCCAGGAAATCAACTGCACCTTTTATAATATCAAAATATTTTTTCAGGAAATCCACATCCAGGGTATACAGATAATGTTCCCAGATATGCCTGCATAGCCACACACCACCCATAGGCCAGTAGCCCCAACGTGGTTGGAAGGTTGCATCCTGATTTCTTAACCAGATATCGCTTGTATGCCACATATTCCAGCCACGCAAGCCAAATGCATTGCCCTTTTGAGCAAATTTTTCGAGCATTTCAAAAACAGGCATATGACATTCCGGCAGATTACAGCCCTCCACCGCCCAATAGTTCATCGGAAGATTGATATTAAAATGAAAGTCACAGGACCAGGGCGGTAAAATGTCTTTATTCCAGATACCCTGAAGATTGGCCGGAAGGGTGTCCGGTTGGGTGGATGTAATCGACAGATATCGTCCATAGTCAAATAACAGCTGAATCAGGGATAAATCACCCTCGTAATTTTGAAGACGTTTATCGGTAAAGTCATGTACCTCAGTTCCCAGTTCAAAATAAACTCTGTTAAACATCTCACTGTGTTTCTTCACATGACGTTTTTTCAATTCCTCATAGGAATAACTGCATGCACTGTTTAATTTTTTCAGACAATTTTTTTTACAATCTTTCCCCTGCGAGAGAGGTAATTTGTTGTCCCCGTTGAAACTGCTTTCCAGTGAGAATATCAGTGTAAGATTCGTCACATCACGCAGGTTCACTCTGGCCGGTGTTTCAAACCGATGACCATCGGCTACAATCTTCACTGCACTGTAGAAACCAATACTTTCTGTCTCCTCATAATCCCCGGCCATTTCATTAGCATTCATCCGGGTAGGGCATCTGCCGCTCATAGCAAGACTGTTATCCCCCACCTCATACTGATGATACAGAGCGCAGGAAGCATAAATATCGAAGGAACTTCTATCACAGCGGATATTCATAACCAGACAATCATCTTCCAGTGACACGAAAACTTCTTTCTCAAAGTGTCTTTTACCTATCGTATAGGTAGCCTTCACAATACCGGTCTCCATATCAAGCTGTCGATAGTAATCCTTTACCTCACTTACTGCAGCTCCCGTTTCAATAAAGATACTGCCAAAAGTGGTATATGGCTGCACCTGTCCGCCATACATTGTTCGAATGGTTTCTCTCTCCGCTTCACTGTATCGGCCGTTAAGGGCATATTCCCGTATCTTGTCAAGATCCTCTTTGAGATATACGGCTTCTTTTTCGTAAGGCTGACCGGTCCAAAGGGTTTCTTCACTGATCTGAATCCGATCCAATAACGGTTCTGAAAATACCATTCCACCAATCCTGCCGTTTCCTATGGGAAGCGCTTCCTCCCATACTCTTGCTGCTTCAGCGTATTTCAGTTTATGCATCATCATTCTCCTTTTTACGGTATTCCCCGGGTGTAACACCCTTCAGGGCCTTGAATTTTCTGCTGAAAGAAACATTGTCACTATACCCCACTTCATAGGTAATATCCTGAATACTCATATCTGTCTCTTTCAACAGCCGGCAGGCTTCATCGATTCTGATCCGGGTCACATACTCCATGTAATTCATTCCGCTGTGCTTTTTAATATATCTGCTGACATAAGAAACAGACATATTAAAATGCGCAGCCAGTGCATCCAGCCCCAATGTTCCATCCTTATAATTTACATTGATGTAGTCCATGATGCTGTCAATGGAAATCTGGGATTCTTCTTTCATGCTCCTGATGATCTTAAGCACATTAGCCATAAATACATCCTGATCATCAAAGGGAATGTGAAGCAGAATATCCAGCCTCTTTGAATCACAGCTCTTTTCCTGTAAAAGTTCATATAAAAGCTGAACCAGCGTGTAATAACCAAAAGCCCGCTCAATCTGATTGGTTAATTCCTGCAGATCCATGATTATATTATGTAAGCTTCTTTCCGCATCCTGTACCGTACCTGACCGTATGGCTTTTTTTAGATTCATAATCTGCTCTTTTCCGATGCAGATATCCAGACATTCTTTGATTACCTGCTCAAACAGGGAGATTTTTCTTCCGTACTCGTAATTGTCCGATAAAAGGGTGTGCCCAAGCGCCATCATCTCATTATAGGACCTATGTATTTCACGAAGCTTTTCATAAACTCTGCCGGTTACAATATAAATATCTTCTATCTCATTTACGCCGGCCTTTCTTATCAGCTGCTGAGCCATCTGCATTCTTTCCTCTCCATCCTCATCATGGCTCTGCAGGCCAATAGCAAAAGAAAGAATCGTACAGTTATCGCCGGCCTCTATAGAATACACTGAGAACGGGAACTGCCCTGTCAAATGCTCCAAGAGCCCTTCCTTATCTTCTTGAACAATTACACTCATTACAACATAGCAGGGACTTTTCAGTTCCGGACAAAAGCAGGTTACAATTTCGCAAAGTGCCTCTTCCTGTTCAATCAATCCGCCAAAAAGCAGACCTGCAATCTGAGAAGACATATTCCTGTAAAACTGTTGTCTCTTCACTTCCTTATTTTCATGCTCCCGATGCATCTGATCGATCAGACGCTGAATGAGCTGAAGCTCATTTTCTTCCGTATTCTCACCCAGGTCATTATAGGCGAGCAAATTGTCCCTGATCTTCTGTATCTGCTGTACATTTGCCCTGTTAATCATCCAAATCATTACAAACGCTATACCAAAAATCAGGATGCCATAGGAAAAGGTCCTTAATATGATCTTATTAAAATCTGCCAGAATATAATCATTTTCCACAGCTGTACAAAGCCGAAAACCATTGGCGGACTCATATACATCGATCGTCAGAGCACTCTCAGTAAAAGTTTCTCCCAAAAGCAGCTTTTCCCGCAATTCCTTCAACTGCTTATTACTGATATCTTCCAACATATTAATTTCACATAGTACTTCGCCGGATTCTCCCGTCAGCATCATGTAAGCAGGTACATCAGGTAACTGGGACAACAAATAATCCTCCAACGTCTCTCCTAAAATAATAAAACCTGCCATATCCTTCGTATCCGTTTTTATGTTCAACACCGGATATAGATACAGCAGCATACTCTCACCCTGCAACGTGGTAAGCACCGTCATAGTATTCTGTGTATGATCATCCAAAGCATTTTTTAACTTTTCGGCACTTTTTTCTTCCAATTGAAGAGTTCTTTCAATAAATGTATCCAATGACAGGGAACCCTGTTGGGAGTATATTACCTCATTTTGATACCGAACAAATACATAATCATTTACCAACAGAGATCCTTGAAAAACCTTTAATTGGGAAACTCCCTCCTTTGCCCGGATATCATCCATAAGCATATGAGACGGACGAGTCAACTGATTTAAATAGATTTCCTTTGCCATTTCATTCTGCCCGGTGATTTCAGTATCCAGCACGACCGCCGATTCCCGCATTTTCTCTCTGGCATTGCTTACAAGCTCCTGTCTGTACTGCTCCAGTATCCAGTTAGCCAGCAATAAAACAAGAAACGCAGTTAAAATAACTACCATGCCATAACGAAATGCATATAGTATCAAAATTCTTTTTCCTGCTTTTCTTGCTTTGTTCATACTTTTCTCCCTGTTCTCTTTACGATATTACAGATATACAAGGGGCAAACAACTGTGCTTGCCCCTGTATTCAATTCACCCATGCAACCGGATTATTCAACCCCATACCAACGGTTTACAGCTCCCTGGTAAGCCTCTGTCAGCTTATCCACGTTCATAGCTTTCAATTTTTCAATATAAGCATTCCAGGTATCATCTGTCAGCTCTTCATTACCGGAAAGCCATTGTCCTAGGCGATCCTTTATATAGGTATCAATGTCTGTCTGATATTGTGCAATTACTTCACTTTCTTCAGATGTAAATTTCAATGAATAAGTGTAGCATGTAATAACCTTACCCTGGTTAGTGTATGGCTGACGCAGATTTTCATCTACAGTCTTCAAAATGTTATTGGCAAAACTTCCTGTCTGAATCTTATAATCCGATAACTTTGTTGCTGCAACCCATCTGCATCCATAAGTACCATACAAGTTTGAGCCTACAAGACCGCTGTCGGTCTGTCCATCCCAGGCTTTCGTCAGGATATCAATTACCTCCTGGCTCACACCGGCCGCCTGCAGATCATAGCTGGTAGGGTTAACCGCATTGAACAGTGCAGTACCATCCACGCTAAACATATAATCCAATATGCGGGTAACCACTTCCGGATATTTGGTATTAGCACTTACAGCTGCCATAGCCACCTGATATGCAGGTCCGGCATAAGTATGGGTACATTCTGATTTATATTCAGAAGTCATGAGTGGAATAGCAGTCCAATCGTTAGGATCATATTTTTCAACCGTTTCCGGCCATGTCTGATGAGGCAGTACGCCATACACATCACTCTGTCTTCTGGCATTTCTCTCGTCACTTGTAACCGTGAACATATCACTGTCCACAAGCCCCTCTTTATAAAGATCAGCCATGTATTCTACTACGTAACGATATCTTTCCTCCATAAATATGGGATAGGTTTCTGTAATGCCGTAATCAGAAGAGTACATTGCACCGGTATATGGCCAGGAGCCCATCATTCCTGTGGCACATTCAAGGATTGCTACCAGACTGTCAGTATTTCCCTGCAAAGGGATTTCATCATTCGGATCTCCATTTCCGTTAGCATCCATATCACGGAATTTGATCAGCATCTCCTTAAACTCATCAAGATTGGTTGGATAACTTTCAATACCACAATTTTTAAGCCACTTGTCATTTACCATGAACGTAGATCCTGTTCCATTACTATTATAAGACGGCAATGCATAAACATGACCGTCCACACTTGTGGCATATCCTTTATATGCATCGTTATAATCCCAACAATTCTGAATATTCTCACCATACTTATCGATCAGATCTTCCAATGGCAGTAATAAGCCCTGTTCACCATAGGATGCCACCTCATCCTCTGTCAGCGTAGCCTGCCAGAAGATGTCAGGCATATTTTCCGGGTCAGCAAAGATCAATGCCTTCTTAGTCGAAAGATCATCTTTGGAATAGCTTTCAAATTCAAATTTTACCCCAAATTTCTCCTCCAGATAATCCCAGACAGGTGCATCCCCTGTTTTAGAGAAGGCTGTCGCCTGAGCATTATCCTGTGTCAGAACACGGATAGTAATCTCCTCATTGACAATGGGATATCCCGTTTCATTAAAATATGCCGGTTCATCCTGCTCCTGAGAGCTGCTTTCTGATGCAGCAGATGAAGTCTTGGACTCCTGACCGCTCTCAGAAGATTTACTTGCCTCAGATGACTGGGTAACCGTCTGTCCACATGCGGTACATGCCATCATTGCTGCAAGCATCAGCGCAATTGATTTGATTTTCTTGTTTTTCATATGATTCCTCCTTGAAAAATATAATTTATTGTCATCCTGAGTGCCGCATATTACTGCTTTTATTTTACTGTTTCTTCATCTGACTGACAACAGCTAAATCAACGACGGTAAAATTTACCTGCAGCTTTCTGCCTGCCACTTCAGGGATGATTCATTTTTTCCTGTTCCTCACCAAGTAAAATCACACCTCACGATGTGAAGTCCTCACAGATCCGTACGTGCGGCTTTTCCGCATACGGCTCTTCATAACAACATTTACAGTTACTACTCGTAGAGATTTACATATCTCTTCGGGTATGCTATTGGATAA
>JAFTVH010000002.1 GCA_017465845.1 Lachnospiraceae bacterium
AGCCCTTTGATTTCGCAAGAGTGAAGGAAGTTGCGGACCGCCACGGTCTGTTTATTGTAGAAGACTGTGCCCAGGCATGCTGTGCAAAGTTTGAGGGACGCAATGTAGGAAGTCTGGGAGAGTTGGGGTGCTTCAGCTTTTATCCCGGGAAGAACCTCTATGCATTTGGAGAGGGCGGAAGCGTCACCTGTGACAAGGAAGAATATTTTCGTCACATGACCAGACTTAAAAATCAGGGCTGTGACAGAAGATATTATCACGATGAAATCGGTTATAATATGCGACTGGAAGGGGTACAGGGTGCAGTACTTAGTGTCAGCTTAAAATACCTGCCCGAGTGGACCGAAAAGAGGCGAAAGATCGGGCTTCGCTATCATAAAGAAATTACCAACCCTCTGATTACCATGCAGGTACATCCGGAAAATACGGATCCCGTTTATCATTTGTTTGTCATCACAGTACCTGATCATGAGGATTTCGTGCAGTATATGGCAGATGCCGATGTGGAATGCAACATGCATTATCCGGTGCCTTGTCATCTGCAGGATGCTTATAAGTTCCTGGGGTATCAGGTGGGCGACTGTCCCAATGCGGAATATCTGGCCTCTCACTGTGTGACGCTCCCTCTGTTCCCTGAGATGACGGAGGAGGAAGTGGATAGAGTCATTGCACTTTGTAATGCTTATGGGAAGGAATAATTGGAAAGTATGATAAAAGAGACCCGGGAGAAGATGGAATTTTTCCTGAAACAGAAGAAATATTTCTATCTATTGCTGATTACTGCTTTGTTCAGTTATGGCTTTATGATTGTTCATCCTACAATCGGAATAGATGATACGTCTACCATGCGTTACTTTACGGACGGGGTATCACCCGTGGCGGGAAGATGGTGTATTTTCCTGATTAACAAAGTATTTCATATTGCAGAATTTGCCCCGTTTGTAACAGAGGTGGCTTCTATTATCATCCTGGTGCTCAGCGTTACGTTGTGGTGCGTGGTGTTTGCGCGGGTCCTGGAAAACAGAGTAGGGATTATGGGATATGCCATATTTGCAAGTCTGTTTCTTTCTGCTCCTGTTTTAAGTGAGGTGTACACCTATTACCTTCACAATGGGATCAGCATTGCTTACGGGGTGACTGCTTTTGCAGTATTATTGTTCCTTTATGCAATGGAATGTGAGGCGAGTTGGAAATATATACTGGGAAGCGGTATTGCATTAACAGTTGCCGTAGGTTTTTATGAATCCATGTTAGTAGTATACGTCATTGGGGTCATTATGGTATATCTGTTGATCTGGATTACCGGGAGGCAAAAAGAATACAAAACCAATGTGATCAGGTGGATCATATCGGGAATCATAACAGCAGCGTTTACTCTGGTGCTCAGAAGTCTGATCAGGAATGCGATGATCGTAATATTCGGACTGCAGGATCAGATTGGTGTTCTTCCCGTAAGAAGCATGGGAGAAATCAGCCAGTGGTTTGACGGGACATCAACGCTCAGTGATTTCTTTATGCTGTTAAAGAGATTCTGGCTTATGTATTATGTAAACGCGATTGTATATTTTCCTGTTACGATGTTCGTGTTGGCAGCAGTTATCCTGGTGTGTTACGGGGTGTATAAAGCTATCAGGAAAAGGAATCTGTGGATTCTCGTCTGCGTTGCAGGGATACTGGGGGGTCCGTGGATTATGCTGGTCATCGAGGGTTATACCACCCACTATCGCGCCAGTCAGTATATCCCGCCGGTCTGCGGATTCGCAGCATTGCTGATTGCTTATGAAATCAATGCGATCAGTAAGGTTAAAATCAGAAGAATTGCCTGTGTTGCAGGAAATCTGCTGGGTGTTATTTTTATATATAATCAGGCCTCTGAAATGAATAAATGTTTTTATGTAGATTATCTGAAGTATGAAGATGCCAGGAATACTATGAATAGCATTGCCTGGGAGCTTGAAGCACATTATGATACCGGTAAGCCTGTTATTATCAGGGGTTCCTATGAAGTGCCTTATGGCATTGTTAAGGACGTATATGTGGATGCCGGGACATGGCAATATCAACTGATCAAGAGTATCGTAGATCCGATAGACCCTCATTTGATGGAAAAATATTACAGCCAGTCGGGATATGGATATTTTTTCTCTGAGACACCGCTGATCTCCGTAATTGACTGGGGTGTCAATGCGTTTGATGATACCAATGTGGAATTTTTTAAATTCTGGGAGATGCACGGACATTCCTTCGTGATGGAGACTGATTTGGAGAAATACGAAGAAGCGCAGCAGAAGATGACAGAACTTCAGATGCCCTCCTGGCCGGAAGAAGGGTATATCGTGGAACTGGAAGAATACATCATTGTAAATCTTGGTTAGAAAAAGTAGGAGTTAAGCAGGGTGCTGGTAAAGAATAGAAAAAAGCAATGGATATATTGGCTTCCCGCAGCGGTGCTGTTTTGCGGAATCCTGGCGCTGTTATGGTTTCATGAAAATGGTGAAAAGGAAGAATACCGCGTGATCTGTCTGGGAGACAGCATCATAGGAAACGAGCGTGATGAGACATCTATTACTGCTGTCATGGAGGAAATTCTGGGAACAAAGGTCTATAACGGAGCCTTTGGCGGTACCACCATGTCCTGCCGATACAATGAGAACCGTGCTTCCATGACTGAGGACACCTTGTCTATGGTACAGCTGGCACAGTCCATTGCCTACCGGGACTTTGGAGTTCAGAATGCCAGTGTGACGGGATGGTCCCCCATGGAGTATTTCCCGGAAAGCATGTATGGATTTCAGAAGATAGATTTTGAGAAAGTGGAAGTGCTTGTAATTGAGCACGGCGTCAACGATTATCTGGCGGGAGCAGAGTTGGATAATCCGGAGGACCCTTATGATATATATACCTTTGGCGGGGCGCTTCGTTCCGCCCTTAAGATTTTAAAAGAGAGGTATCCTGATCTGCGCATCATCCTTGCAACCCCGATTTACTGTTGGTATCTGCGGGAAGACGTAAGCTGTGAGGAGAGGGATTTCGGTAACGGTCTGTTAGAGGATTATGTCAATCTGGAACTGGAGATCGGTCGTGAATTCGGTGTGGAGATACTGGATAATTACCATGAAAGCGGTATCGGAAGTACCGGAACTTATGAGGAGTGGGAAGAGTATACCGTAGACGGCGTGCATTTGAATGAAGAAGGAAGAGCCCTGATCGGTGCAAGGCTGGCAGAGGCTGTGAGGATATCGGATGACTGGACAGAATGAAAGAAGGCAAAAAGTGATGGATATCATGAATCGTGTGGTATTTCCCCTGATTCTGTTGTTATATCCGCTGCGACATATCAATATTGGGCTGGATTTGGGGGATACAGGCTACAGCTACGGTAATTTTGTGTACATGGGAACCGATCATATGGATCCTATGTGGCTGTTTTCAACTTATCTTGCCAATGCGGTGGGCTGGCTTCTGACCCATCTGCCCTTCGGGGATACATTGCTTGGAATGAATTTTTATACCGCATTTATGGCCGCTGCACTGGCGCTTATGGGGTATCTGTTCTGCACTAAGAAGCTGGGAATCCCGTCCTGGATTGCATTCCTGGGAGAATTTGCGGCATTAAATCTGTGCTGGTGTCCTACGGCAGTTTTGTATAATTATGTGACATATATTCTGTTTCTTGCAGGATGCATCTGCCTGTATCTGGGTTTGAAACACGACAGAAACAGGATGCTTGTGATAGCGGGTATCTGTCTGGGAACCAATGTTATGGTGCGCTTTTCCAATCTTGCGGAGGCAGGAATGATTGCAGCAGTGTGGGCGTTTGCGTTCATCTGCCGCAGAAGCTTTAAGAAGACGGCAGCCCAGACCGGCTGGTGTATGCTGGGATATTTTGGGGCGCTGGGAGTCTGGCTTTCCTTTATTGCGGTAAGATACGGACTGGCGCAATACGTGGAAGGAATCGGGCGCCTGTTTGGGATGACAGATACGGCTACGGATTATACGCCTGTTTCCATGGTGCTTGGGATGTTCCAACTTTATATTGAGAACCTGTATTGGTTCATCAGGTTATGCGTGATTGTGGCAGCAGGTTTCGTGGGCTTTGCTGTCCTGCCCCGTAAGCTGGTGAAGCTTAAGAAGGTCGGCTTTATGGGCATCATAGCGTTGACCGTTTATTGGCTGTATCGCAACGGATTCTGCAAGGTGGATTTCTATGAATATGATTCTATGCTGAGACCGGGCGTTTTGTTTCTGATGTTGGCAATCTGCATCGGAATCATTAAAATCTTTCGCCCTTCTGCTTCCAGAGAAGATAAACTTCTGTCAGGCATCGTGATCCTGATTATCCTGATCACTCCGCTGGGCAGTAATAACAAGCTTTTTCCGATTCTGAATAATCTGTTCCTTGCAGGACCGTATGTGTTCTGGATGGTCTGGAGATTCTGCCGGAATGCAAAAGAATTTTCAAGGAAAGCAGGCAGGATAGAGCTTCTGTTGCATCCGTTTCCTGTTAAGGCCATGGCAGTGATGCTGCTGGGTATCATGCTGGTGCAGGGAATCGGCTTCGGAGCCAATTTTGTATTTGTGGAATCACACGGAGCCAGAGAGACTTATGCAAAAGTGGAAAATAATGAGGTCCTGAAGGGAATCCGCATGAACAGTGAACGGGCTGAGTGGATGGAAGAAATCAGTGATTATGTGAATGAACAGGGGCTAAAAGGGAAAGAAGTGGTGTTGTACGGCAATGTTCCGTCGTTAACGTATTATCTGAGCATGCCTTCTGCCTTTAATTCCTGGTGCGACTTACGGTCGTTCAGCCTGGAAGCCATGAGAGATAATATGGAACAGCTGGCAGAAGAAGTGGAATCGGGAGAAGAACCTCCGGTAGTGATTCTGGAGATGAAGTATGGAACGTATCTGCTTACGCAGAATGAGCAGGACGAGAAATTTGAACTGATACAGGACTTCTTGAAGACGTATCAATATGAAGTGACTTTTTCCAATGAAAAATTTGTGGTACTGGAAGCCGGCAGGTAAGGTGTTTTTCGTTAATTTCAGGAGTAAGAAATGCTAAGTAAAGAAAATGGTAGAAAAGTTCATATAGATTTGCTGAGGATCCTGGCCTGTTTCAGTGTGATTCTGCTCCACAGCGCATCGCAGTATTGGTATGATATCCCGATTACAAGTCCCAGGTGGCTGGTGTGTAATTCCTATGATGCGGTATCCAGATTTGGAGTGCCTATCTTCGTCATGATAAGCGGCATGCTTTTCTTAAGCAGGGAAGGTGAAATTAATCTGAAGCGTCTGTACCGCAATAATATTCTGCGTCTGGCAGTGGCCTACTGGGTATGGAGTGCTTTATATGGTTTGTGGGACAGCAGGGTCTGGCTCGGTGCAGAGGGTGTGAACTGGAAGGATTATGCGGCTGAAATCATCTATAGCCGCTACCATTTGTGGTTCATTCCCATGATGATAGGAATTTACATGTTGCTGCCGGTCATCAAGACGTTTACGGATCATGCAGGCAAAAAGTGCCTGGAGTATTTTCTTGTGCTGTTTCTGGTGATGCAGATAGGAGTGAATACCATTCTGATCATCAATCCGCCCCAGCTGGTTCAAACGGTTCTGCAGCTGGTAGATGTGGAAATGGCATGCAGCTATGTGGCATATTTTATACTGGGATATTATCTCTATCGATACCCCGTGAGTGAAAAGAAGGAAAAATACATTTACTTGCTGGGAATACTGGGAGCAGTACTGGCTGTCGTAGTCAGTGCATGGGCATCCTGGCGGAATAACGGACCAAGTGCTGCAGCTTTCGACAGTTACAGTGTATTTACTTTTGCAGTTTCTGTAGCTTTGTTCGTATTTTTTCAGAAAAAAGTCTCGGGATTACAATGGGGGACAGCCGGAAATAAAGTGATTGAGGAGTTTTCAGCCAATACCTTTGGGGTCTATCTGCTGCATCTGTGGGTTATGGAATATCTGCAGGGGAAAGGGATAGACAGTATGTGTATTGACAGTGTCATCGGAATTCCTCTTTTGGCAGTTGTATGTTTTCTGGTTTGTAATGTGGCAATCGCAATCCTTAGGAGAATTCCTTTGATTGGAAAGTATATTTGCTGATGGAGAAGCTGTTTCGGGAGGATGAAAGGCGAAGGCGTGAAAATGGAGTGAGGAAAGAAGTCAGGAGTACAAGATGATTAAGAAGAAACTCGAGTTGAATGGTATAAAGCAGGTGCTTTCAAGATTCCTGTTCCTTTTGATGTCTGCCCAGATCGTGTTGGGACTGCTATGGACACTGTGTAATCTCACATCCGGCGGACAGTTTTCGGAGACGGAGCGGTACGTGGAAGCGGCAGCCGGTGGAGCATTGGATGAATACATGGGGGTATTGTATCCGGTGCTGATTCGGGTGGCGCAGTTCATAACATCACCATTCGGCGGGCATTATGAGGTTGCATTATATTTGCTGCAGTCAGGTGTTGCACTATCATGTTATATTGGATTTATCCGGCTGTGCGGTTGGAGCGGTCATAGACGAAAAGCTGTGACAGGCGGGCTGTTTCTGCTGACGATTCCGCTGTGTGTGCAGTGGCATCTGGCGGTGCTGCCCAATTCGCTGACAAGCTCGTTGTATGTGTTGCTTTTGGGCGTGGTGGTCAGTGTCTGCCGCCGTCCGGAAGAGGCAAAGGAAGGCGTAGCAGGGCAGTTAGGAGCTCTCTGGGCGCTGACAATTCTTTTGATGCCGGATTATTTGTGGCTTGGAGCATTGCCTGTTCTATTTGCTGCAGTGTGCATGATAAGAGCACATATCAGGCAAGCACGAGAGGGGAAATGGCAAAGCGGAAAAGTCATAGCAGTTCTGCTGGCAGCGCTGTTGTCCGTCTGCATAAACCATCTGGCTCAGGAACCGGGAAGCGGAGGCAGGATTCAGAAAAGTCTTGGGGCTTCCATGGTAAGCAGGCTGGTCTGGCCCAATTTCGGAACCAACTATTTCTTCTGGCCTGAGGAAATCAAGGAAATTATGACGGAGGAAGACGGTCAGGTCATTTCGCAATATGCAGACAATGTGCAGCTGATATTCGGCCCGTTGGTGGAAGGCGCTTATGGTCGGGAAGAAGCGGACCGGCTGTATTGGTACATGGCAATCCGATGTCTGAATGACCGGACGAAGGAAACGCTGCAAGCGCTTTTCGAAGATCTGGAAGCATATCTTTGTCCGCCATGGGTGGTAAAAGAGCAGTTGGACGGAGCGGGACTGTCCTATTCCGGTTGGAACTACGGTCAGATGCGTGCCGCAGCTCCCATGCTGACAAAATGGTATGTGAATTATGGGTTATTTGTTTTCAGGGTGGAAATAGGGATTTCTGTTTTGTATGGAATCATAAAGCTTTTTTGCAGGAAACGGGGCGAAAAGAGAAGGCGCTCAGTGACGGCTTTATTTCTATTCTGTTTCATTCTACAGGCTGTATGGTATACCATGTCAGGAGCCGGTATGATGGATTATGGGAATGTATGTGTGGTGACGATACTTTGGTATAGCGCCATTTGGACGGTTTATCATAAATTATCAGGGGTTAATACAAATGAAAAATTGGATGAAAGAGTATAAGTGGCAGATTGTGGTGATTTTTCTTGCGGTGACGGTAATGTCCGTATTTATTTCGCGGAAGGAAGGATATCACATGGACGAGGTGTTGTCCTTTGAATTCGCAAACGCGGAATATACACCGTGGATCGTGCCATGGCAGCCGGAAGGAAGGTTTGCTACCTTTGTGTATAATGAAATTGAAACCGGTGACTTCTGGGAGACCACCGGGAACTGGATCAAGTATACACTTGACTACTGGATCAACGGAGAAGACAGTGTTCCTTATAATTACGAAGGTAAGGTATATGTGCAGTCAGTTTGGATCAGCCGGGAGGAGTTTCAAGAATTTGTGACGACCGGCCCCAAAGACAGATTCAATCTCGTATCGGTGTATTACAATGAAATCCGGGACAGCCATCCGCCTCTTTTTTATATGTGCTTTCATCTGGTATGCTCTGTCTTTTCGGGAATCATGGCGCCCTGGATGGGCGGGCTGGTGAATCTGACGGCTATGGTGATCTGCTGTATCTTTCTGATTAAGATCGGTATTCTGCTGACAGGCGAGAAAAGAGCAGGTACCCTTGCTGTATTACTCTATGGCCTGTCTACAGGCGGTATCGGTACCGTGGTGCTCATCAGAATGTACTGCATGCTGACTTGTTTTTGCGTGATCAGTCTGTATTTGCACTTGAAAAAGTGGCAGAGCGGAGAGTTCAGGATCGGCAATAAGCTGCTGATCTTTATGACCGTTTGCGGATTCTGGACGCAGTACTATTTTGTATTTTATGCGATTTTTATGGCGGCAGTAACGGTGCTTGGTCTGCTGTTTACAAACAGAGGAAAGCAGGCACTGTATTATATCAGATCCATGATCATTGCAGCAGCGATCGGTCTTTGTACCTTCCCCTATGCGGTCAGTGATGTGCTGGAAGGCAGTACGGGAAGAGATGTAGTCAGTAATTTGCTTGGCGGCTTTGAAGAATGGGCAGAACGTATGAAGAGCTTCGGCGGTATGCTGTGTGGCGGAATCTGCGGAAAGAGCCTGGGAATGGCAATCTTGGGACTCCTTGTTGCGATTGCCTTGATCATTTGTCTTACTGTAAAAGAAAAACGCAAGGAGATTACCAAAGACAAAATCGTGCTGGGAGCCATGGTTGTATTGCCGGCGGCCTGTTATTTCCTGGTTACGGCTCAGATTTCACCTTTTTACGCAGACCGCTATATTATGCCTACATATGCTTTTGTTGCTTTGATATTTGCCCTTGTTTTAGAGTGGTGCGTGAAGTGCCTTGGGGAATGGGCGGAAATGAAAAAGGGCCCCCTCGGCTTATGTAAGTATATCCTCTTAAAGGGTATGCCTGTTGTTTTGGCCGGTGCACTGGGAATTATCAGCGTTGCCAATTACGGAGATTCTTATTTATATATTGGTTATAGTGACCAGCTGGATGTGGCAAGGCAATATGCTGACTATCCCTGCCTGTGCATCTACGATGGCGTGACCTTTTATGAGAATGTACCGGAATTTACTATTTACGAGGAGACACTGGTGCTGACCTGCTGTGAACTGGAAGAAAGATGTCAGTTCGATCTGTTGGTGGATCAGGAAGACGTGGTCGTTCTCATAAAGAGAAATGTGGACGAAGAATGGGTGCATCAGATGATGCGGAATAAATATGGTTATAATAACCATGAATTAATCTTCACAGATACCATTTATGGGGAGAAGGTATACTTCTACAGAAATCAAAAGGAAGCAGTATAATATGAAGTATTTACAAAAGATAAAAACAGAAAAAACGCAGATAAAGCTGATATTTTGGATAATGGCTGCAGTATTTGCGGCGGTTCTGGTTCCTTTATTCCGGATTGGGTATTATAATTTTAAAAGTGTAGATGATTTCTCCTATGCTCAGCATTCGGAAGCCATCTGGGAGCAGACCCATTCAGTGCTGAAGGTATTTACCGGGCAGATCTCGTATACCTGGGATTATTACCTGAAGTGGCAGGGCACTTTTTTCAGTGAATGGTTCACCACATCTGTTATGGGAATTTTCAGCAAAAATGCGTATTATATGTCTACGTGGCTGACATTGGGAGGTTTTGTGCTGGCGGAAGGCTTTTTGCTGATGATCGTATTGGTGAAGATACTTGGGGCAGACCGTTACAGGGCAGGAATCATTACCATGGGATGTATTATGATACAGCTGTTGCTGACACCGTTTCCCTGTGAAGCTTTTTACTGGTTCTGCGGTTCCATGTTATATACGTTCATCCATGCGCTGGGACTGCTGCTGTGTACGCTCTGGATATTGCTGTATCAGAATGAGAACGGCAGACGTTTTAAAAATATCCTGCTGATGGCGGGCATTGTCTTTTTGACAGTTGCAGTTGCCGGAAGCAATTATATCACAGCTCTGACTATTTTTATTCTCTATGTATTATGCACGGCATGGTTTTTCCTGAAAAAGCACTCGGGAAAATGGCTGATACTGGGATGTAATATACTGTATCTGATTGCTTTTGCAGTAAATGTCATGGCACCTGGAAACAGTATCAGACAGGACTCATCCGGAATGGAACGGATGGGCGCTGTGAAAAGTATTCTGTTGTCTTTGAAGGAGGCTGCCGTATATGTATCTACATGGACGATCTTTCCGTGCATTGTGCTGGGGCTTCTGCTGCTGCCACTTTTTGTTCATATCGTTCGTAAGAAAAATTTCAGATATCCGTTTCCTGCATTAGTAAGCCTGATTTCCTTCTGCATCTTTGCAGCCCAGTTTACACCCACAATATTTGCGCTGGGGATCATCGGAGCCGGACGAGTTCAGAATCTGTATCGATTTAATTACTTCTTGCTGCTTTACGGAAATGAATTTTACTGGACAGGGTGGTGCTGCAGAAAGTATTTTGGCAGGAACACAACTGAGGAGAACCAACAGCAAACTTCCCGATCATGGCTGCTGCCCGGATGGGTGGCAGGCTGCATGGTCCTGGTACTGGGGTTAAGCGTGTGGGGCGGCAGTACACTGACGTCGGTAAGTGCATGGAAGTCGCTTAAAAATGGAGAGGCAAAGCAATATTATGAAGAATATCAGGAAAGACTGGAAATATTAGAGGATACAACGATTGAAGAGGCGGTTTTGGAACCATTTTCCGTTAAGCCGTATGTATTGTTTTTTGGAGATATTGTGGAAGATTCTGCCGATTGGGTGAATTATTCTGTAGCTGATTATTTTGGCAAAAAATCTGTAGCATTGAAGCCGCAGGAAGGGAGCACGGATGCTGGAAACTAGGAAAAATAAGTGCAGACGGATATGGTTCATAGTATTGTTCATGGCACTGAATCTGATCGAATGGCTGAAGGCCACTCAGACAGGAGATATCTGGAAGGTTGCAGTCAATGCAGCCGGTCTGGTGATCATGGTGCTCGTCATGAGTGCTTACTCTGTAAAAGAGCTATGCTGCGGATTCAGTAAGGTCTATACAGTCATCTGTCTGGCCGTCATGGTAGGAATCTATGGCTATTGGTGGATGAGTCCGGGAAAGTTCATTTTATGGCAATATTTGACGGCTGTTATGAATGTTTGGCTTATTGGCATCATGCTGTGGGTGCTCTGGAAAAGAGCAGCAGACGGCAGGCTGAAGAAACCGAAATGGGACATTCTGGGGGTTTTTTGGATTCTTCTGACCATTGTAATGGTATTTTCCAAAAGTGGCAGAATATGGCCGATATGGTTCTTCCTGATTTACGGTATATTCTACCTGACGGAATATTCTGAGGAAGATAAGGCTGCACTGGTGGAGGGTATGGTAAACGGCACCATCCTTTCCTTTTTCATCATGCAAATCTATGCTTATGGATTCAGACCATACGATGAAGTACGGTATAAAGGACCTCTCTCCAATTGTAATATGACTGCATTGTATTATTTGATCGTGTATTGTATGGTATTGGCAAAGCTGCACTTCCTTACGCTGAAGAAAGCCGGAAAGGTTAAGAAGCTCTTCTGGATGGTGCTGGCCGGAGGGCTCTTGTGCTTTCAGTTTCTGACACTGTGCAGGACAGCCTGGCTCTCTGCCATAGCAATTACCTTTGTGTATGGTGTCCTGATCATGAAAGGAATCTGGAAAGACAGTCTGCTGAAAGTTTTGGGAAAAGCAGTTTTGCTTGGCGTGATCACCTTGGCGGTCTTCCCGGTGGTATTCGGAACCGTCAGATGGCTTCCTACCATTCTGCATCATCCGATATGGTATGAGGGGGAATGGTCGGAGGAAAAGGTACATTCTTTTGATCCGGCAGATTCGGAGAAATATGTCACGCTGGAGGAATTTCTGGATACTGCACTGGGCAGATTTATGCAGATTCTGGAGGCACCGGGAGAAGTTGACAGTCTGGTGCAGCAGGGCGAGGAGCAGACCCCACAGAGTGAAGACAGGATTCAGAGCGAAGGTGCAGATGATCAGGCATCTTTAGAAGAGAGTGGGGAGAGCCCAAGTGACGTGGCTGAGGAGGAATATATATCAGGAGAAATCGATCCGTTCATGCCGGATGGGTATGAACAGGTGTCAGCAGAAGCCATAGGTGACGAAGTCCCTATTCTGGATGACAGTAAGGACTGGACCTCTTCCGAAATACGTGCTGCTATTTTCAAGGCCTACTGGAAAGACCTGAACTGGAGAGGCCACTCTGAGAAAGAGGGCTATTATCTGATCACGCCCAAGTACAGATGCTGGCATGCCCAGAATCTGTGGCTGCAGATTGCATATTATTATGGAATCCCGGCAGGGATTTTACTGGTTGTATTAACGGTAGTTATGATATATTATTATATAAGCCGCTGCTATAAAGGGAAATTAGATCGCAAGTACGGAGTATTGCCTTTAATGTTTGTAATCTTGTACTTTACCTTTGGTGTGCTGGAGGTTGTATGGAATCCGGGACAGATGGTATTCATTCTGATTTTCCTGGTACAGCATCCCGGACTATTTCGAAAGGACACTGGTTTAGATGGTTGAATATAAAAACCGGCTCTTATCAGGGCTTAAGAATCATAAAACAATCATAAAAGCACTTTTTATGTCGCTTCTGCCGCTGCTTTGCTGTATCATAACATGCGCTGCGCAGGGAAGGACCGTTGCGGAGGTTTATCTGCCTGCGGGCGAATGGAATGATGAATTATTTTATTTTAAACAGGTGGAAGGAATCGTGAACTTTGGCTATCCCCAAGGATATTTCGGATTCAATGAAAGCCATGCGCTGAAAGCTTCTTTTGCGGCATGGAGCCCGGTGCTGGTGTTCCCATGGATTCTATGGGGTCTGATTTTCGGATGGAATCTTTCTTCACCGATTTATTGCAATATTTTTCTGATGATGCTTGCCATGTTCCTGTTCGTATGGTTGGTCAAGCCGGACAGAAAGCAACTGGGAATCCTGACGATTCTGTACATGACTTTTACACCGCTGACAAGATATATGCTGTCGGGAATGCCGGAGTGTATCTGTTTTGCGCTGGTGATCATCGTGCTGGCGCTTAATATCAGCTATCAGGAAAAGGAGCATCCTGCCAAGCTGGTGCTTTTATTCTTGTTGACTTCGGTTATGACACTGATGCGTCCATATCTGCTGCTGTTCATGTTGCTTCCTGTGTATTTCTGGATCCGGAGAAGTAAGTGGGCCGGTGCAGTGGGCTCTCTGGCCGTTATGGGCGTGACAGGGGCTATTTATGCAGCTGTAAAGCACTATTTCGGTGCGGAATATTTTACGCCGCTGTTTGATACGGATTGGGTGACTACATTCTTTGATCAGGGGATCTTTGCAGGTATCAAATATGTCATCTGGAGAATTGTGCACGTAGGTCTGAATTTCTTTGGACTGATGGTACAGGGATTCAAGGAAGATCTGTTCTGGGGAGAATATTTCGGAGCATTTATGATTGTCATGCTTGTCATCCTCCTGCAGACAGTGGTATATTTGATACATCGGGAGAAAAAGGGCAAACAGCTGATCCTCCATATTTATCTGTCTTTGTGCTTTGTAGGAATGTGGGTGGCACTGCTTCTGATGTACAAAATGAAAGAAGGAAGTAAACACCTTTTAACATTTATAGTGGTGGGGATTTATGCTATTTGTCTCATGGAAACCAGATATTTTAAGAAGATGGTGGCGGCAGCAGTTATTTTTGTATGTTTATTTGTGGCCACCGGTACAGACCCGTATGAGCATCAGATCCCGTTTGAGGATGAGGAGATTGTGGCACAGGGAGAGTACTGGGAAGAAGTATTTGACAGAGAATGTGTTTTGGAAGAAAGTAATGTACCCAATTTTGAAAATGTAATGATCTGGATTTTCAGTGACCGGGTGGAAGGTCAGACGGTGCTGACACCTTATGAGATGTTATATCAGCTGCCGGAGGGCTTTGGCATCAGCTGTTGTTATGCAGATTATGTGACAGACAATCTTGATGACCTGCAGAGCAGGTATCTGGCAGTTGCGGCAGGCGGTGAAGTGGACAGCCTGTGCAGCAGTAAAGGTTTTAGGGAAATCGGAAGAGATGAAGGACTGGTAGTATATGAACTCTATGGTGAAAGCGGAAAATAAGAAATATCAATGGCTGGACCGATGTGTCTTTGCACTGGGACTGGTGGTATATACGGTGCTCTTATTCACATTATTTTACCGGCAGACACTGGGAAATGTGAATTACTATCATTCTGATATGAAAGCATATATCCTGGAAATGCAGGGGCTGGAAAGCGGATACAGCTTCCCGTATCCTCTGTTCTTCAAGCTGGGTGCACTGTTCCATCTGTTTTTAAATAATCCGGAACTGAGCATTGCACTTGCGGTTACCGTATTGAACAGCTTAAGTCCTCTTGTTTTAAAATATTATATGAACAAGATATTGATGAAGGAATGTGACGGCAATGAATCCCAGACGGGAAAGAAACAACTGTGGCTGGGACTCCTTATTACGGCAGGAGTCTTCACCGTATTTTTCGTATCCATGGTATACCCGCCGAAAGGAATCTACCTGCCCGGCATTAAGAACAACTACGTGGGGGTATTTACTCCCAATCCGTTCCACAATGCGACCTATAATGCCACAAGACCATTTGCCATTGTTGCGTATTTCCTGTTCGGTAAGATCCTGACAGAGTATGAGGACAAGATGAACCGGAAGGACCAGCTGCTGTTTGCACTGTTCCTGTTCCTGACTACGATTACCAAACCAAGCTTTACCTTTGTACTTGTACCGACAGCAGGCCTGATCATGGTGTACCGGATCATTAAGACGAAGTTTCGAAATTTTGTTCCTTCCGTAAAGCTGGGGCTTTGCTTTGTACCCACCTTTGCAGCGCTGATTTACCAGTTCTTCGGGGTGTTTGCACCTTCGGCGGACGGCGAAAGCGGTATCGGCTTTGGTATTGCCACAGCCTGGAAGCTGCACTGCGATAATATTCCATTGGCAATCGGTCTGGCGCTGGGCTTCCCGATTTTTACATTGATGGTAAATTATAAACAGTTAAAACAGGACAAATGGTATCGGTTCTCCTGGCAGATGCTGGTGATCAGTTTGGCAGAAGTTCTGTTTATGTATGAAAAGGGCTTCCGTCTGCCGGATATGAACTTTTCCTGGGGATACATGCACGGAATCTTCTTTGTATTCGTGTCATCTTTGATCGTACTGATCAGACGTACCTGGAAAAAGGAAGGACGATTGTGGCTGACCGCAGCCCAGTGGCTGGCCTATGGATGGCATCTTGCCTGTGGAATCTACTACTTTATGGGTATTTTTGCAGGGGGATTATATTATTAACATCACAGTTGGCTGCGAAGCGGCGGGAATATGCCGTAAGCATCACATGGTGCGGGTGAGCAGATAGGAGGCTTAAACGTGGATAGTTACAAATATGCTGATGAGAAAGCCGGGATTTATCTCAGGCCAATGACATATGAGGATACCGATGATATCGTATCCTGGAGAAACAGCGACGCTGTCAGGAAGAACTTCATCTATCAGGCACTCTTTACCAGAGAAAGCCATGAGAACTGGATCCGGACCATGGTAGAGCCCGGAAAAGTAGTGCAGATGATGATCTGCCTGAAAGAAACAGGGAAAGCTGTAGGTTCGGTCTATATCAGGGACATCGATCATCACCATCACAAGGCGGAGTATGGTATTTTTATCGGCAGCGCCGACAGCAGAGGAAGAGGCATCGGAACCGCGGCAACCAGATTGATGATACGCTATTCCTTTGAGGAACTACAGCTGCACAGATTGTTCCTGCGGGTGTATGCTGACAACGGACAGGCTATCGGAAGCTATGAAAAGGCTGGATTTGTAAGAGAAGCATATCTGAGAGACGATGTCTATATCGATGGCATGTATCGGGATATTGTGTTGATGGCGGTACTGAATGCTTAAGGTGAGGTGATAATATCATGAAAAAGATATTGCGCAATAGCATCATTCTACTGTTTGCAGGAGCCATAGCAGGTACCTTGCTCTTGACTGTGAGTTTTATGCTGCCGGTAAGAGCGGAAATGTATCAACAGTCTATGGCGACATTGGAGTCGGAAGGCTGGTATCCTGCCATGCCGGTTCTGAGCGCAAGTCAGGATACTTATTTTCACAGTTATCTGCCGGGCGTTTTGGATGGTGGTACAGACAGGATCATGATAGATACTGCACTTGATACGATGGGAGCAGGGAATCCCCTGTATCGTGCAATGGACATGTATTCAACATATATAGGACACGGATATTCGTATTACTGGCATGGTTATGTCTGTATCTTGCGTCCATTGATGCTGTTTTTTGATTATGGAGAAATACGTATTATTAATAGTGCGTTGCAGCTTTTGCTGGTATTTGTTGTGACATATCTGATTTATAGAAAGAAGAACAGAATATATGCGGGAATTTTTCTTACCTCCTATTTTCTGTTAATGCCGACAGCAGTGGGATATTCTCTGCAGTTTTCCTGGGTATTCTATATAAGTATGTTTGGCTGTCTGCTGATTTTAAAATATGGAGATCGGCTGAGCAGACCTGACAGGATGGTGTACCTGTTTCTGGGCTTGGGAATGTGCACCGGTTTTCTGGATCTGCTGACTTATCCACTGTATACTTGGGCAGTGCCGTTGCTTTGGTGGATCGTTACGGATAAATCATGTACAGATAAAGTGCGTCGTGTAATTGCAACCGGCTTTTCATGGATAGCAGGTTATGGAGGGCTCTGGTTCCTGAAATGGTGTCTGGGTACTCTCATTTTGAAACGAAATATTTTAGAATCTGCTATGAGTGAAGTGTTTCTTCGTTCGGGTCTGGAAGAGGTTCAAGGCAGTGGGCTTTCTTATCGTCTGGAAGCACTTATGAATAACTGGAAACATTATTCTTATAAACTTTATTTATTAATACTGGGTGTATGGTTGGTTTATTTTGCAGCCAGAAGTGTTACCGGTGGATTCAGGAAAAGCAGCAATGCTTCGGCACTGGCATTGACGGGATCTTCAGCAGCAGTATGGTATCTGGTGCTTGCCAATCATACTGCCGGACATCATTTTTTTACTTATCGTATCTGGGGAATTGCTGTGCTTGCAGTGTTACTGCTTGCAGCTGAGAGTATCGATACGACGGAATGTATCTTACGATGGAAACAAGTAGGAGTGTGGGCTTGTTTGGGCTGTTTGGCAGTATTTTTTTCTTTGTTTTCCAAAGAGGATTTATTTGTGCTGAATGGTCAATGTGAATCTGTACTTCTGGAATTGCAGGAAGGAGTACAATTTAAAACGGAGTTTGTCCCAACATTTTCTGAAATCAACCAATTGAATCTGGGGCTGGATACGCAAAGTCAGGAAGGCCGATATGAGATCACATTGTGCCGGAATGGAACGGTATTGGATCAGAAGAGTGTTCATATGGCAGAGGTCGGAGAACATAATTTCTATTCCTTTGAAGTTGACTGGCAATTGGAAAGAAGTGTTACTTATGAATTGATCATAGAGGCACAAGGTAATGAGAAACCGGCATATCTTTTGATGACGATACCGGAAGAAATGCCGCTGGTGGAACTTAAGAATGCATCGCTTAATGATCAGACAGTGTACGCCCAACCTATTTGCGCAATAATGTACAGAAAACTTCCCGAAAAGAAAAATCTGCTATTCATTGCAATGACGTGGACATGGATTTTGTTTGCCATATATTTGACCGGCTATTCGGTAATGCCGGATAGAATCAGTAAGAAACAACGAAAGGACGCATAAGGATAATGAAGAAAATCAGTTTTGTAATTCCCTGTTATCGTTCGGAGCATACGCTGCCCAACGTGATAGAGGAAATCAGAGATACAATGGAGCGCATCGGTAAATATACCTATGAGATTATTCTGGTGAATGACTGCTCTCCGGACCATACATGGAAAACAATCAGTGAGCTCTGCGAGAAATATGAAAATATTACAGGAATCGATTTTGCCAGAAATTTCGGTCAGCATGCCGCACTGATGGCAGGACTGCGCAGCGCTGATGGTGACGCAGTAGTCTGCCTGGATGATGACGGTCAGACCCCGGCAGATGAAGTGGATAAACTGCTTGATAAACTTGAGGAGGGTTATGACGCCGTTTATGCAAAATACGAGCACAAACAGCATTCTACGTTCCGTAATCTTGGCAGTAAAGTAAATGAACTGATGACCAGAATGATGCTGGAGAAGCCGGCGGATCTGTATATATCCAGTTATTTTGCAGTGAAA
This sequence comes from Lachnospiraceae bacterium, assembly GCA_017465845.1. Classification (GTDB taxonomy): domain Bacteria; phylum Bacillota; class Clostridia; order Lachnospirales; family Lachnospiraceae; genus Acetatifactor. The sequence goes on from JAFTVH010000002.1 coordinate 18,347, forward strand.
CGTTTTGTGGTAGATGACATGATTCGCTACGAGAATTCTTATCCTTATGTGATCGGTCTGGTGCTCAGGACTACCAAGAATATTGCCAATGTAGTGGTTCAGCACAGGGAACGTGAAGAAGGAACATCAGGTTATACCTTAAAGAAACTGCTTGGGCTCTGGTTCAACGGGTTTACGGCATTTTCCGTAAAACCGCTGCGGATTGCTACTGTATTGGGTGTATTCAGCGCATGCCTTGGTTTCCTGTATGGAATCTATACTATCGTTAAGAAACTGGTGAATCCGGATGTGCCGCTGGGATTCAGTTCTACGATGGCAGCCATTGTCTTCTTCGGTGGTATGATCATGGTTATGTTGGGGCTGATTGGTGAGTATATCGGAAGAATTTATATCAGTATGAATAATTCGCCGCAGTATGTGGTACGTGAACGGATTAGGATGAAGTCTGAAAAGATCGATTAAAGGATTCTTACCAATAGGGGGAGGCTGTACTCGTACGAATTACAACCTCCCTTATATTTGGCTATCTATTTCCTAACACCTACTTGTTATTTTCTATAATAATCTACCACTTTCTCCACCGCATGAATGACATCCTTTACGTCCTCATCCTTAAGAGAATAATACAACGGAAGGCTCATACACTGCATGTAATAGTGCTCCGCATTGGGGCAAAGCCCCTTAGCATACCCAAGCTTCTCATAATGGGAATGCCAGTACACCGGTATATAATGAACCTGGGAATAAATATTTTCCCCACGCAATGCATCGAAAAATTCTCTGCGCGTACAGGTAAGCTTCTCACCATCAAGCTGCAGGATATACAGATGTCTGGTGGTATCAGACTCCGGTATCTCTTTTTGAACCTTCAATTCCGGAATCTTTGAGAAAGCCTCGTCGTACATTTTCACGATTTCTTTCCTGCGCTTTGAGAAAGCTTCCAGCTTCTTTAACTGGCTCATCAACAGAGCCGCCTGAAATTCCGTCATACGATAATTATAACCAAGATTCACTTGTTCATAATACCAGGGGTCATCTGTAGGATGAACCATCTGGCTGCGGTCTCTTGTAATACCGTGTGCATGAGCCAGCACAAGCTTCTGATACAGGACAGGATCATTGGTGGTTACTGCACCGCCTTCACCGGCAGTTATAGTCTTTACGGGATGAAAGCTGAACGTGGTCATATCTGCAATGCTGCCGATCGGCTGTCCGTTATACTTGGTACCGATGGAATGTGCAGCATCTTCGATCAGAATCAGATTATGCTCTTTACAGATGGCGCGGATTTCATCCAGCTCCACAGCCTGGCCTGTAAAATCTACAGCAACAACCGCCTTAGTCTTATCTGTGATACACTTTCTGATAGAATCCGGGTCAATATTATAAGTATCCGGATTAATATCGGCAAATACAGGACGCGCACCGCAGTAAAGCGCGCAGTTGGCAGAAGCTGCGAATGTAATGGGAGTCGTAATCACCTCGTCCCCTTCTTTGATGCCGGCTGCCATGGCGGCAATGTGCAGGGCAGCAGTACCGTTAGAGACTGCCACACAATATTTTGCTCCGGTCACTTCACACAGCATTTCCTCTAACTGTGTAATACGGGGACCGCAGGTCAGATAGTCACTTCTTAATGTGTCGGCTACAGCCTGAATATCCTCCTCATCAATGTATTGTCTCCCGTAGCTTAAGGGAGTTGTTCTGACAGGTGTTCCGCCAAAGATAGCTAATTGTTCCATTTGATTCACACTCCATTCGTTTTAATGCACCGGATATTTTGTATAAGATCCGAAGCGGCCCTTTTAAAGTTTCAATGCCGAGAACTGTTATCAGTATATCACACGGATTGCAAAGAAGCAATGGCGTTTAACTTTACAAGAATGGGGTATTATGCTAAAATGTAAACAAAATCAGGTTAAAAAGGTAAATGCCATGTTGATACAGAAAATGCGTGAATTGAAGGTGTGGAAAAGAAGACCATTTGTTATATTTACGGTCATTTTTTTTCTGTGCCTTCTTTTTTTGGGAATAAGAATTGCAAAGCCCTGCCGGGAATACCTCTATGACGGAAGCGTTTCGTTTACTGCGGATGCGGAAGCCGGGCAGTATGCGGTCTATCAGGGAATCAGTCTGCCCATCGGTGTATACCGGATTGAATTGGATTATGAGACAGATACTGATCTGGTGGCTTTGTGTAATGTAAAAGACGGTACCGTTTTTTCGGGTGGTCTGCTTTGTAACGGTGAGCACATGTACAGTGCGCTGAGGCAGACAGGATATCATATGTGGTTGTACGAGGGGACGGAAAGTCTGCAGGTCGTGATTGAATACGGCGGAACCGGTAATCTGACAACCGGAAGTCTTCACATTACAGAAACCAATCAGTTATGGACCATGCTTCTTACGATCATACTTTTTCTGGGAGCAGTTGTTTATGCCGGCATGATATTTTATTATTATGATAAGCGATATGCAGTTGCAGAAGAGAAGAAGCATATCTTCTTCTGTGTAACGGTGATCTGCTTGATCGCATCCATACCGTATGTATGCGGATACAGTATCACCGGTGCAGACCTGACCTATCATCTTCAGAGAATCGAAGGGGTAAAGGACGGGCTTCTTAGCGGGCATTTCCCTGTAAGGCTGGAGCCCAGATGGGTGTATGATCATGGGTATGCCAATGGAATCTTTTATTGCAATGCCTTATTATATTTTCCGGCGCTGCTGCGTATGCTGGGATTTACGATCACTGCCGGCTACAACATCTATTGTATCAGTTTGAATATTGCCACTGCATGGATTTCCTATTATTGCTTCAGCAGGATGTTCGGGAAGCATCATATCGGAATCGTCTGCAGCGGACTGTATACGTTGTCCATTTTCAGGATTTATAAGCTGACCATCACCGGTGCTACGGGAGAGGGCAGCGCAGTTACCTTCATACCTTTGGTGATCTATGGGCTGTACCGTATCTTCACAGAAGATCCGAAAGGGAAGCGGTATAAGACTGCATGGATACCTGTCATGCTGGGATATGCAGGGCTGATGCAGACCCATGTGCTGACATGTGAGATCACGGCATTTGTTACCATTCTGTTTTGCCTTGTGTACATCAGGAAGATTTTCTGCCTGAATACTTTTATGGAGCTTGCCAAGGGTGCATCATCAGCTGCGCTTGTAAGTGCATGGTATCTTGTACCATTTCTGGATTATTATACGACACAGGATGTGCATATCAGGCATGTATCTGCCCGGACCATTCAGGACAGAGGGCTCTATTTTGCACAGCTGTTATTTCATTTCTGGGAGAACGGCCTGTACACACCCACCGGGGAGAATGGGATGCAATATTCTCACCCTGTTGGTATAGGTATGGTATTGGTCATCGCCCTGGGACTCTTTTTGATCCTCTGGTTTTCAGGTGCATTTCGCAAACTGAAGGACGGAAGGTTAAGGTTTGATAAAATAACAGCACTTACGGGTGTGATGCTATTACTTATGAGCCTGAATATCTTTCCATGGGACAGAATTCAGTCACTGAATGCTGTGACTGCATCTCTGGTGAGCAGTCTGCAGTTCCCGAACAGGTTCCTTGGATGGGGAACGGTGTGTCTGGTTATGATATTCGGTTTTTGTCTGTGGTATTTTGATCAGAACCATAAAAAGGGATATTGGATCATGACGGCAGTGGCCGTGATCGGTATTACCACCTCCGGCATGTACCTTTTGGATTATGTAAACAGCGATCAGAATTATTATAAGCTTTATAATGAAGAGGGAATGGGCTTTGGCTATGTTTCCGGAGCAGAGTATCTGATTGAAGGTACTGATATTGAGCAGCTGACGTTTGCAGATGCAGTGGCCGGTAACGGTATTGAGATCAAGGGCTATGAGAAAGGATACCTGCAGGGGGAACTGGCATGCGAGAACCTTACAGATACAGAGAGCTATGTAGATATTCCCCTGCTTTTATATAAGGGATATGAGGCGGTGGACGCATCTACTGGGCAGGAAATGGAACTTTGTGCCGGTGAGAACAATGTGATTCGTGTAATGATTCCGGCAGGTTATGCGGGAACTGTGCAGGTAAGCTTTGAAAGTCCTGTCTATTGGAGAATCAGTGAACTGATCAGTGCGTTGACGATAATCGCATTGTCAGTGACGGGGCTGAGTTATCGGAGGAAAAAGGCATGATGAGAAAAGGATGCAATGGTTTCCGGATATTGCTTGCGGTGGAGCTTCTTATCGTGCTGTTCCTGTTTGCAGCAGGATTTGGAGAGGAAGAAGTTGTCTGTTCCATTGACAGAAGCACGATGCAGAGCGGAGTCATACGTACAGAAGAGTATGTGGAGTACGACAGTGACAGAATGACATTAACACCCGGTGTTTATCGCATCAGGGTACAGAGTGCTCTTGAGGATGGTCAAAGTATATATGTGGAAATGAAATGTGACACATCCTACTTTAATGCGCTGCGCGGTAATGGGCTGACTATTCAGGCGGGCAGCGACACAATTGAATTTGATGTCTATGTGCTGGATACGGTATCATCGGCCTATGTTCAGAACGTCTTTTATGGGACGGACACAGGTGCGCTGGTGATGCTTTCAGTGTATAAGACGAGTCTGGGCAGCAGGATACTGGCTTTTCTTTTGATGCTTGTATTTGCGGCTGTTGATTTTATGGTGTACTTTAGAAAGCGGATACTGGAGGGAAAGGTTACGGATAAGCAGCAGGTGGTGTTCTGGACCATGGCTGCCGGCATTCTGCTGGCTTACTTGCCCTATCTGACGGATTATTTCTTCTTTGGGAAGGATACGATCTCGTATCTGCAGCAGATCGCTGCGATCAAGGATTCCCTTGTACAGGGAACATGGCTGCAGGAACAGGGATTGACCGGTTTTCTGGCATCCGGAGAACTGTATCTGCTGATTCCGGCGCTGTTTCAGCTGATTGGCTTATCCATCATGAATGCGTACAAACTGTTCGTACTGTGTGTGATGATTGTGACGGCGCTTATTGCCTACTATTTCCTGAAAAAATGTGTGAAAGAGGAGTATGCGGCATTGTCGGGCAGTATGCTCTATCTTTTGATGCCATATCATATAAAAGGGATCTACAGCAGAGGGGATGTGGGCGAATATGTGGCAATGTGCTTTCTTCCTGTTGTCTGCTGCGGAATCTATCTGCTGATCATGGAAGATACCGCATCCAAAGACTTTGCAAAATATAAATGGTATACAATTGGCGGGCTGGCAGCGCTTTTATTGTGTGAGCCGGTTTCAGCGGGAGCGGTGGCTGTAGTACTTGTTTCGCTGCTTGCGGCAGTTCTTTTACGGCAGCTGACAGAAAAATATGGAAACAGAGCCTGGGTGACAGTCGGTGCGGCAGCTATCATGGGGCTTCTTTGGGTAGTCAGGCTGGTCAACCGAATCGTATTTGAAGCAACTGCCGTTTACTTATATGATATTAAAAATCTGGGAACAGCCGCAGCGGAAAGCAGGGAAACGATTGGCTATCAAAAGCCTGTAATCGCTTTTCTGATTAGCATTGCTGCGATATTGGGAATCAATTTGTATCGGAAGAAGAGGAGACAGGATGGAAATCAAAATAGAAGCGAAAACTAAAAGATATCTATATTGGATTCTGTGCGCGCTGACACTGGCAGCAGTCCTCCCGGGTATCTTTCAGAGGAATGAAGCTATGGAAGTTGCTTTGCGCATCGTGCTCTTTATGATTCAGGCGGGAACGTTGCTGACTTCCGTCCTGTGCTTCCAAAGAATCTTTGAGGAGGCAGAGACGAGACTGCCGGCTTACTTTGGGGTGCTGTTATATATGACTTGTCCTTACAGGATTTACGTTTGCTATGAATTGGCGGATGTGGAGAGGGCAGCAGCATGGATGATGTTACCGCTATATGTCCTGGCACTTATGGGAATCGTGCGGAAGCGCAGTTTGACCAATATAGTATTTGCCGGGACGGTAGTGGCAGCAATTGGTTATGAAGACACTATGTTGTTTGTCTTTGTGCTGGGACTGACTTTAATTGCTGCAGTGGTTTTGAGAAAACCATGGTTCTTTCTTTCAGCGGCGTTTGGGGTAGTGCTGGGACTGCCGATTATCTATGTGCTTGTTGCGATCCTGTTTCAGGGTGCCTTCTATGATCTTGGATTTTCTGCAAAGTCGGTCATGGGAAGCGGTTACCGGTTTGGAGAATATTTTCAGTCTTTTGCTTACAGGGAAGGGCATCCGGGAATGGGGCTCGGAATGCTTGTATGCCTTCTGACCGGAGCGTGGCTCGCATTTGTAAAGGGAGTAAAAGAAGAGCATAAAATCTGCAGATTTTTCGGTGTGACAGCTGTTGTTCTGACGGTGCTGTCCTTTTATCTTTTTCCGTGGGATGTCATTCAGAGACTGGGAGAATGGGCTCTCATATTTGTAACGTTGATAGATACTCCTGCCATTTTCTTTGGATTGGCGCTGGCTTGTCTATGCGTGCCGGCAGCCTGTGCCATGGACAGGATCAGCAAAGCAGAAAATAAGCTGATTGCGGTAGGGGTGCCTGTGACGGTGATTTTGGCCTGCCTGGGTGTATGCATTTATCAGTGCGGCAGGATAAGCGGAGGAGTATAAGGAGTAAGGAGATATGATTCGAAAATATTGGGGAAAAGCAGTTATTTTTATGATACTTAGCATACTGCTTGAAGTAGTAGTGTGGAATCATAGGGCATGGTTTTCTGTGGGGGCTTCTAACCAGCCTCTGGAATATACAAGAGAGGGGAACTCCTTTTACGGTACAGGGATGAGCGGAGATCCCGGCTACCTTTATATAGGTGTAGACAGCTATACAGCAGAAGGAGTCACGGTACCGGTCACAATTTCAATCATGATTCAGGACGAAGGGAATTCTCAGTATTATGAGCTCCCTCAGGTGACGATTTATCCGCCGGTGGAAAAAAGTAAGTATTTGAGTATCCACAGTTATGGCGCTGTAGAGGGAATGCAGATTGTTCTGACGCCCGTCTCTGATGCTGATATACAAGTAACAGAGATGATATATGATGCCAAAGTGCCATGTTTCTTTTCGGTTGTGAGAATCGCTGCCGTATTTGGCTTATTGTGTCTGGTATGGTGTCTGAGGCCATCATCGGGAATTTATGCATGGAACTGGTCAAAAGGACAGAAGCGTCTGGCGGTGAGTTTTCTGATTATGGCAAATACCATTCTTTTCCTTTTTTTAGTCAGAAGCAACCCGGCATTTTTGAATCCTGTCTGGCCGTATCATGAGCAGTATCATCAGTTGGCAGTATCCCTCAGTCAGGGGAAAGTTTCCATTGATGTGGGAAGCCGGGAAATGATAACGGCGCTGGAAGCTTTGGAGAATCCCTATGATTACTGCGAACGGCAGAGCGTGTCCAATGTGGGCAATGTATGGGATACCTGTTACTATCAGGGGAAGTTTTATGTATATTTCGGAATTGTACCTGTATTAGTGTTCTATCTGCCTTATTATGTGATTTTTGGAGGTACGTTTCCTACCTGGATGGGGGTATTCCTTTCGGGAGTGGGCATTGTAAGCGGTATGTTTTATTTATTGGCGCAGATCCGCAAAAGGTGGTTTCCACAGACACCTTACAGCTGTTATTTGCTGCTTTCTGTGATAGGCGGCAACAGTATGAATCTGTTCTGTGCCATGCTCCATGCAGACTTTTATTATCTGCCCATACTTATGGCCTTATGTTTCAGCCTTTGGGGACTGGGGGCAATATTGTCAGCAGCAGACAGCTGGAGCCGGGGGAAACGCCATGTGATTCCCAAATTGACAGCAGGCGGATTGTGTCTCGCATTGACTGCCGGCTGTCGTCCGCAGTTTCTGGTGGGGTCTTTCCTGATCATACCCATACTGGCTTCCTTGTTTTGGAAAGACAGGAAGACAAAGCAGGCGGCAAAAAATCTGCTGGCGCTGGCAATTCCCTATATAATCGTGGCAACAGGCCTGATGTTTTATAACTATATTCGCTTTGGTTCTATGTTTGATTTTGGTGCCAATTATAACTTGACTACCAATGATATGACCCGGAGGGGAATGAATCCGGGAAGGCTGCCGGATGGTATTTTTATGTATTTGTTCCAGCCTGTCAGTATGAAGCTGAGTTTCCCATTTGCAGAGGTGACGTCCTTTTACTCGGATTACTTGGGAAATACAGTGAGAGACTGGACTTACGGAGGGGTGTTCTGGACCCATGCGATTACCCTGGCAGTATTTGCGGTCGGCAGTGTCAGGAAAGAGCTTAAGCAGAAAAATCTGTACGGCTTTACCTGTTTAAGTATGGGCATGGCTTTGGTAGTTGTACTGGCTGATACGGAAATGGCGGGTATCTTAAATCGTTACTGTACAGATTTTTTGTGGCTGCTGGTGATTCCTGCCATCATTATTTTGCTGCAGTTTTTGGAAAAATACCATAATGCACCATGCAGAAAAATAATTCTGTATTTTATCCTGATTGCCGGAGCATGGGGAGTCTTTTATGAACTTGCTGTTTCGCTGCGCGGCAGCGGGGTGATAAATGATAATGCCCACAGATATTATATGATTAAATCGATTTTTCAGTAGAAAAGGATAAAGAAATGAAGAAAAAGCTATGTTCCTGCCACTTCTGGTGGAATGCGCTGCCTTTTGTGGGAGCGCTGGTGTGGGGGGCTTTCTGTATCAGCAATAACCTCTGGTACGATGAAGCGTATTCCGCATCCATGGTATCCAGATCCTGGTATGATTTGATTTATATTACAGCAGTAGACGACCACTCGCCTTTTTACTACGTGCTTCTTAAAATTTTCTATCACCTGGGCGGAGGCGGTACTCATTTTCAGGTACTGAAGCTGATGTCAGTGTTATTTATGATAGGATATCTTCTGCTGGGCAAATTTTATGTAAAGAAGCTTTTTGATGAAAAGGTTTCCGTATATTTCATGTTCTTCTCGATTACCATGCCCATTATGGCTGTGCAGGCAGGAAACGTGCGGATGTATGCGGCAGCGCTGTTCTTTATGACATTGGCAGGTCTGACTGCTTATGACCTGTATCGCGGGGCAGAGGGCGCACAGAGTAAGAAAAAGTGGTTCCTCTTTTTCTGCGCCGGTGCCTGCACGGTGTACTGTCATACGTTTGCCATGATTCAGATGGTATGGATTTACCTGTTGTTTTTGGGAGCAATTTTGATTCATAAAAAATATAAGCTGTTGAAACCGTATTTTATCAGCGGCATCTCAGTGGCGCTGGTATTTTCTCCCTGGCTGCTTGTGACTCTTCATCAGATGCAGTTGAGAATGGCCAATGACCCGGGCTCAGCAGATTCTTTTCCTACCATTTATACCTTTATGGATTACTGTAAGGAATGGTTTTCGGCGGTAGAGACGCCCATCCCGGTGGTAATGTTCTGCGGTATGGGGATAACCATATTCCTGGGCTATTATGCTGTGGATTGGATGCGCAGGAAAAAGAACTATGCGCCCGGAATCGGTGTGTCTGCCATTGGGCTGACAGCGCTTACCGGAGCATTAATTTCTTATTACATCAATCCTTGTTTCCTGGGAAGATATGCATTTCCGGGTTTTGGCAGCCTGGCATTACTGTATGCGGTGGGTATGTCCAATATCGATTCGAAGAAAATCAAGACAGCAGTTATTGTGTTGGTGATAGGCAGCTTTTCCCTGCAATACCTCTCCGAACTGGAGCTGGAATTTGACCCCGGACTTGAGACCTACGAGGAATTTATAGAGGAAAACGTGGGAGAGGATGACTGTATCATCGGGCCTTACGGTCACACGATTTTTCTGAATGTGTATCATCCGGAATTGCAGTATTTCCTGTACGGGTATAAGCTGTACAGTCTGCCTTTTGTAAATACGGATGCATTTACCCAGTGGCCGCAGCTGGAGGAGCGAAGCGGGAATATCTGGTATATCTGCTTTGAGGGGGATACACCCTCCAATATGGAAGAGCGCTACGATTATGAGGAAGTATTAAGCTTCCATTATATGTACTATGATTTTGTGATTTACAAGCTGACGCATAAATAAGCGTTGCTGAAACAGGAAGGATCTGGCTGATGATAAGAAGTTGGATAGAGGATGTAAGGAATCTCTGGAAAAAGAAGAGCTATTGTCTGGCATTGGGATTGACCGCGCTGTTTAGTTACGGCTATTTGATTACCCACCAGACTGTGGGAATCGATGATACGCCCTATGCATATTATTTTGAGGAAGGACTGGCTGCCATCGTGGGCAGATGGGTCATGTTCCTGCTGAACAAATTTGTTCATATAGCAGATTTTGCCCCCTTCGTAACAGAACTGGCAGCTGTATTCATTTTTATGGCGGGTGTCAGCGTCTGGTGTGTGCTGATGAAGCGGATTCTGGGAGAGAGGATTTCCGATGCAGGATATATCCTGTTTGCCTGTCTGTTCCTGTCCAATCCTTTGCTCAGTGAGGTGTTCACATATTATCTTCATAATGGGGTGGCCACCGGTTATTTATTCTGCGGAATCAGTCTGTGCTGCTTCTGGGATGCTGTAAATGTGCGGGAGTGTGAACGAAAGGGTCTGCTGCAAAATATGAAATGTCTTGGGCTAAGTGCTGTGAGTCTCTGGATTGCAGTGGGCTGTTACGAATCCTTTATGATCGTATACGTGACGGCGGTGTGCATTGTGCTGTGCAGTGCACGCATGGTGCAGGACAGAGCATCACGGGGCAGGACATCACAGAACGGGACAGCACCGGACAAGGCTGTGCCGGTGTTGATCAGCCTGTGCAAGGCTGCAGCCACAGCCGTTGCTGCCATCATCCTGCGCAGTGTGGCAGTTTCTTTGATTACTGCAATCTTCGGCCTGCAATATCTACAGGATGATGCAGTACACCGCTCCCTTACGGAAATGATAGGTTGGATGCTGGAGCCGGGAGCGCTGTCCGAGTTTGCCATGATCTTAAAACGTGTCTACGTGATGTACGGTGTGTTCGGGCTGTCCTATTATCCGATCGGAATCTATATACTGGCGGTGATTGTGGCGGCAGTGGTGAGCATCTGGCGCTCTATCCGGGATAAAGATCCCTGGGTATTCATTCTGATGCTCGGTTCCTTTATTGCATCATATCTGTTGGTTTTGATTGAAGGAAAAGCTACGCTGTACCGGGCGGCCCAGTTCCTGCCTCTGTTCAGTGCCTGGGGCTGTCTTATGGCAGTGTTGGCGGTGAATGCAGCAGCTTCCTTGCTGAAGAACAAAAACTTTTCTCGTGCGGGACACTTTCTGGAAAGGGCGATTGTTTTTGTACTCTGCGTCATTCTCTGGAACCAGTGTACCGACATGAACAAGTGGTTTTACGTAGATGACCTGAAGTACGAAGATGCTATGAATACCATGAATCACATTGCTTATGATCTGGAAAAGAATTTCAACTGTTCCAAGCCCATTGTATTTACCGGTACTTACAAGATTCCCAAAAGTATCATCAAAGATGCGTATGTAGAGTATGGTTCTGAGACGTATCATCTGATGCATCGCCTGACGGACTTTGTGGATGAGCATCTGTTGGAGAAATTTTATCGGGAATACGGTGTGTGGGTGGCGCAGACGCCTTCTCTTTCCGTACTTGACTGGGGCAGATATGCTTTTGACAATGATGAGGAACTGATTCGCTTTTTCTCCATGCATGGGCATAGCTTCCAACCGCTTTTGAATACAGAACTGTATGCACCGGCAGAAGAATATTCTCTGACACTGCCGTCTTACCCGCAGGAGGGTTCCATTGTGGATATGGGAGAATATATCATCGTGCATTTCTAAAAGGCGGATGGAAGATACATTTAGGATAACACAGAGGTAACTACGGAAGAGGAAGGGTTAACATGAAACGGATAATCAGGGGAAAGCAGGAAATGACAGCCATATGCATAATAGTGCTGGCATCTGTCCTGGGCTTGGTGCTGCGCTGGCAGGGAATATGGTATGAAAGCGGTGATTTTCAGAGCTGTCTGTCCATTTGGATGGACCATTTAAAGAGCGGAAACGGGATTCAGGTATTGTCACAGTATACCGGTGACTACAATATGCCGTATGTCACGGTGTTATGGCTTTTGACTTATCTTCCCGTTGAACCTATTGTGGGAATCAAGAGCTTTTCGATTTTATTTGATTTTATCTGTGCAGCGGCGGGGGCTGCCCTGGCGGTTACCTGCAGGAAAGGACAAGCCGGCAGCATCAAAACCTTTGTAATTACTTATTGCCTGATTTTCCTGTCACCGGTAGCTATCTTAAACAGTGGTCATTGGGGGCAGTGCGACTCTGTTTATGTGGCATTTGTCCTGCTGGCCTGTCTGTGTATGCTGAAAAATAAATATGTTCTCTGTATGATTTTCTGGGGCTGTGCATTTGCATTTAAGCTGCAGGCTATCTTTGGTTTCCCGATACTGCTTTTATATTACTGGAAAAATAAAAAGTTCTCGTTTCTTTATTTTCTGCTGATTCCCATTACTATGGAAATACTATGTCTCCCTGCAATCATTGGCGGCTGTTCGCCTATGGTCACTTTCACCGTGTACCTGTCACAGATGAAGACATTTCCGGAAATGTACTATTTTTATCCGAATCTGTGGACCTTTTTCCAGGATACGCCCTATTATGTCTTTGGCAAAATGGCTATTACCGGTACTTTGGTGCTTCTCATGGTGCAGGCGGTATGGATTCTGGGAAGAAAGGAAGCGCTTGGAACGAAAGAGTTTCTTCCGGATTTTACCTGGCTGGTCATGACAGTGCTGTGCTTCCTTCCCTGTATGCATGAACGATACGGATATTTGTTGGAGATGGCAGCCCTTGTCTATGGGGTGACAGACAGGAAGAAATGGTGGTTTGCGCTTGGTATTCATGTGATTGCTACACTGACTTATGCGCCCGGCATTCTCGGAAAGCCTCTGGCAGATGCGAAAATTCTGGCCGCAGGTTATCTGATACTCTATCTGCTGATCTCTTATTGCCGGATATACAGGAGGAAACAGGATGCTTAAGTGGGAAAGAAAACTGATTCAATATATTGACCGACACCTTCTTATGCTTGTGTGGATACTTGTTACATTGATCGCCCTCTTTATCCGAAGAAGCGGACTCTGGCATGTAAGCTTTGATTTCGGAAGTCAATTTTATACAGATGATCCGGGTTATCTGCATACACCTTTTTATACCATGTTCATCTGGCTGGTGTCACATATTCCGGTGACGCCTATCAGGACGGTGAAAATGATCATCAGTTTGTTTGATTTTGGCGTGGCGGCGGCCGCGGTGGTGCTGATCAGGGATGGGGTGCGTTGTGATGGACTGCGTTGTGAGGGGGTGTACCGCGATGGGCTGCGGACAGAAAGCAATAGTGTGAGGCTGCTTGTCTGCTATGCTTTATTACTGATTTCGCCTGTAGTCATTGAAAATGGTCTTACATGGATTCATATGGATTCCATTTGTTTTTTTGCAGTATTGTGTGCACTGATTGCCCGGAACAGGAACAAAAATGTGATGGGATGGATATTGCTTGGTGCGGCGGCTGCGCTGCAGATGCAGTATGGCGTGCTATTGATAGCGGCGGCGCTGTATTGGCTGGTGAGAAAACTTGCGGGGAGAGCGGCGGGGCCGGTGGCTGGAGCAGGTTCAGAGGGCTCGGTGGCTGGTCCTGCGGGAGGCCCGGCAGCAGGGCTGGCAGTATTCGCAGGGCTTAATGTGATTGCCTGTATCTGGTCCGGAACAGATTTGCTCACGGGCTTGTATCAGCTTGTAAATTGGCTGATTATGAATCCGGGTACCGGCGAGGTGTTCAGCAGCCTGACTGCCTGGCTTGCTGTCATGGCTGCACAGTATGCATATCTGATTGCAGTAAGCACATTGATAGCAGTCTTCGTGCCTTGGGGTAATCATGTATACGGAGACTGTAATGTTGAAAGTAGTATGAATGAAAGCAGGAATATGGAATCCGGGCAGAACAAGCGCGGTGTGTACCTCGTCTGGACAGCAGCGGTGTGCCATCTTGTACTTACTATATATCTTGGATGGATATTGCAGTACGGATATTTTTCCTGATATCGTTGTGAAATGAAACGAAATGTGGTAAACTAAAAGGGAATGCCTGAGTGGGCAGTCCACATGTGCAGCCCGCTCAGGCTGCCTCGTGAATTATAGAAGAGGAATCGTAATGGCAAAAGAAAGAATATACGTATGCCACACCTACTATCATGTATATGTGACATTTTTAAAAGAACTAAAGCTCCCGAAAGAAAAACAGGGACAGGCCACGCTTGTGCTGAGCAGGCTGTCCAATAATTTTGAAAATCTGAAGAGCCGGGTGGAGAGCACCGGGCTGTTTGAAGAAGTGATAGAGTTTGATGAGAAAAGGGAAGATTTCTTCCCGGAGCTTGCCAAATGGCGAGGGGGTGCCAAGAACCAGAATACTCCCTGGGCTTTTATCATCAATCTTTTCTATCGTATGAAATTCACCAGGCTCTATGCCAAGCTGGAGGAGCCCTATGTACCGGTGGATTTCAGGGAATATAAAGATGTGTATGTGTACTGTGATTCGGACCCCATCGGCTATTATCTGAATCAGAACAGGATTCCCTATCATGCGCTGGAGGACGGATTGAACTGCCTGAAGAATTTCGATGCGGCAAGGTATGACAACAGAGGTCACTTTGGACTAAAGGTGTTCCTGTCAAGAAAACTGAACCTGATCTTCGTGCAGAACGGCTATGGAAAGTACTGTATCGACATGGAGGTCAATGATATTTCTGCGATACGCTACCCTTGCCCACAATATATTGAGCAGTCACGTCAGGAGCTGGTGGACCGGCTGACAGAGGATGACAAAGCAATTATCCTGAAGGCATTTATCAGGGATATGGACCGGTTGAAAGCACAGATTGCGGAAAGCGGTCAGGTAGGGGATAAGATCCTGATTTTGACAGATCCCCTGTGTACATTGGATGTGAGAGAGCGGATTTTCCGGGATATCATTGCTATGTATGAGACGGAGGGCACGATTTTCCTAAAGCCTCATCCCAGAGATGAACTGGATTACCGGAAATTGTTCGCAGAGTATCCCCAGTTTGATGCGACGGTGCCCATGGAGATGCTGAATTTCTTCCCGGGACTCCGGTTTAAAAAGGTGGTGGCAGTGCTCACTGAGATCAAAGCCATTCAGTTTGCTGACGAGGTGGTCAGACTGGGAGAAGATTTCATGGACAAGTATGAGGATCCTCTGATCCACAGACAGAACGAACAGATATAGCAGCCAATGCGACCGGGCTGCCCGATTTAAGGAGACTACATGAAACAGATATTAAAAAAGCTGAATGTTTTACTGGATAAGAAGCAGAAGAGAACCATGGTGGGGCTGATTTTCCTTATGGTGCTCGGAGCTGCTCTGCAGACCGCAGGTGTGGGAATCATTGTGCCGGTGATGAGCACCATTATGGATGCCGACGCCATAGAAAATAATGAGTTGCTTCACTTTTTCTATGAGCTTCTGGGAGGCGGTTCCAAAGAACGTTTCATGATCATCATCATGGCGGTCATGATAATCATTTTTGTGGTGAAGAACCTGTTTCTGTATGTCCAGCAGAAGCTGACCCTGGCTTTTGTATATACCAACCAGTTCCGTACTTCGGAGCGGATGATGCGCAATTATCTGCGCAGAGGCTATGAATTTTATCTGAATGCGGATACAGCGGTGGTGCAGAGAAGCATTACTTCTGATGTAAATAATATGTACGCCCTGATTTTGGCGCTGCTGCAGCTTTTATCAGATGGGGTAGTGTCACTGTTTATTGTAACCTTCTGTTTTGTCCAGAACGGAACCATGACCATTCTCATTGCGGTGGTGCTGGTATTACTTTTGTTAGCAGTGAAGAAAGTCTTGAAGCCTATCATGTATAAGGCGGGAGAGGACAACCAGAATTATTACAGCGGATTATTTAAGTGGATCTCTCAGACGGTGCAGGGGATCAAGGAAGTCAAGATTACCTGTAAGGAACAGTATTTTGTATCGGAATATATCAAATGCGGAAAAGGGTATGTGGATGCAGTGCAGAAGTACAGTCTCTATAACAATATTCCCAGACTGTTGATCGAGACAGTCTGTGTCATTGCCATGGTAGGTTACATGATGTATATGGTCTTAAGCGGTATGCCCACTGAGGAGATGATCAATTCCATCACTACCTTTGCAGCGGCGGCCCTGGTGCTTCTGCCAAGTGTGAATAGGATTAACAATCAGCTGAATTCCATGGCGTATTTTGAGCCCTTCTTCATGGGCGTCAGCGACAATCTGCAGGACGAGATCAACGGTGCCAACGTGGATATGTCTTTTGCCACCGATGAAGATAAGAAGCTTCCTGTCAATGATAAGATCGAGATGCGGGATATCACTTATGCTTATCCCAATACTACCAAGCTGATCTTCGACCATGCGGATATGGTGATTCCGGTGGGCAAGTCAGTGGGTATCGTGGGGACATCCGGTGCCGGAAAAAGTACCGTTGTGGATATCCTGTTAGGACTTCTGGAGGCGCAGAACGGTCGTCTCTTGGCAGATGGTAAGGACATCAAGGATAACTACCGTAACTGGCTGAAGAATGTGGGATATATTCCCCAGATGATCTTCATGCTGGATGATACCATTCGTAAAAATGTGGCTTTCGGCGTGCCGGAGGACAAGATAGATGAAAAGAGACTGTGGGAGGTATTGAAGGAAGCACAGCTGGATACCTTCATAAAGAGTCTTCCTGATGGACTGGATACCGGAATCGGTGAGCGAGGCATCAGACTTTCCGGCGGACAGAGACAGCGTATTGGTATCGCAAGAGCGCTTTACTATGACCCTGAGGTTCTGATCCTGGACGAGGCTACTTCTGCCCTGGATAACGATACGGAAGCTGCCATCATGGAATCCATCAACAGGCTCCACGGCCGCAAGACTTTGATCATCATTGCCCATCGTCTTCAGACTATTGAAAAATGTGATCTGGTGTACCGGGTTGAGAATGGTAAGGTGAAGATTGAGAGAGGAAGTCTGTAGATGCAGTTGAGTATTATCGTGCCAGTTTATAACATGGCAGGGGACGGGAAATTAAATTTTTGCCTGGATTCTTTGCTGAATCAGACGATAACGGATTATGAAATCATTGCGGTGGATGATGCGTCCACCGATGATTCTTTAAAAATACTCAGGGAATATGAGCAGTGCAATCCCGGTCGTCTGAAAGTAGTGGAAAGTCTTGTGAATCGCCGCCAGGGCGGTGCCAGAAATGCCGGGTTAAAAGTGGCTCAGGGGGAGTGGGTAGGCTTTGTGGACAGTGACGACTGGGTCTCTCATGATTGTTATGAGAAGCTGCTTCAGAAAGCAGAAAAGACAGGAGCCGATGTGGTGGGCTGCGATTACAGCCTTGTCACAGAGCATACCTTTACACCGGGCAAAATCGTACAGAATAATAACATGGAGCAGACGGGTAAGCTTAACGAGGAAAAGCACCGTCTGCTTCTGATGCGTTCCGGCAGTATGGTGATCAAGATTTACCGTCGCAGCGTCATTGAAGAGAACATGCTTCGATTCCCGGAAGGTATCTTTTACGAGGACAATTGTGCAGGACCGCTTTGGAGCTTGTATTTTACCCACTTTGAGAGAGTGGAGGAGCCTCTTTATTTTTACTACCAGCATCAGGTGTCTACGGTGCACCATATCTCGGAAGCAAAGTGCAGGGACCGCATGAAAGCAGCGGTGATGCTGTATGAGGAGTGCAAGAAAAGAGGGTTCCTGGAGCTGTATAAGCCGGAACTGGAATACCGTTTTACTGAATTATATTATGTAAATACGTTGTTTTCCTATTTATCGGGAGTCAGCCATCCAAAGCTTTCTTTTGTAAAGGAATTATATCAGGGAGTGAAGGAACGATTCCCGCAGTTTGCAGAGAATCCCTACTATCAGAAATACACAGGAGCAGAAGAAAAGCAGCTGATTGCCATGCAGGAGAGATCGGTAGCGCAGTTCTTCTGGTATTATCGTCTCAAGCAGTGCGTAAGAAGACTGAAAGGAGCATTACGATGAAAAAAATTGCAATCATAACCGCCCGGGGCGGAAGTAAAAGGATTCCCCGGAAAAATATAAAGGAGTTCTGCGGAAAACCCATCCTGGCTTATTCTATCGAAGCTGCCCTGGAATCCGGCATTTTTGATGAAGTAATGGTTTCCACCGATGATCAGGAGATTGCAGACATTGCCCGTAAGTACGGTGCAAGCGTACCTTTCTTTCGCAGTGAGAAGACATCCGGCGACTTTGCAACAGCACCGGAAGTAGTGCTGGAAGTGCTGGAAGAGTACGAAAAAAGGGGAGAACATTACGATATTGGACTGCTTTTGTATCCTACAGCGCCTTTTGTAACGGCAGCAAAATTAAAGGATGCCGCAGAGAAGCTGCTTGCTTCCGATGCAGACACATTGGTGGCGGTAGTGCAGTTCTCCTATCCGCCACAGCGTGGCATGATCATGAAAGAGGGACGACTGGTGTTCGAATATCCCCAGTACCTGGACAGCCGTTCCCAGGATCTGGAGCCCCATTATCATGATGTTGGACAGTTTCTGTTCTTCCACACGGAGGCTTTTAAGCAAAACCGCAGGCTGTTGGTAGGAAATCTTCTGCCTTATGTAGTCAGCGAGATGGAAGTACAGGATATTGATAATCAGACGGACTGGGAAATCGCTGAGATGAAGTACCGCGTGATGAAAGAGAAGGAAGCACAGCAGAAGTAATAAGCAACAGGTTAAGGAGTGGAGTGGTGGAATGAAACCCAGAATAGCCGTTTTATCCAATGTAAATATGAATTATATGATCAGGCTCTTGAAGAAGGAGTATGAGGTATATGACAGCGAAGGTTACGGAAACGAGCTGGGAACCATGATGAACCCTGCTTCCTCCTACCACAGCTTCGAACCGCAGATCACTTTTCTGATAATGGACCTGATGGAAGTGCTGGAGCATGAGCTGGAGCCGTCTGCAGGCGTTTCTTCCATAGAACGATGGTTCGGGATGCTTGAAAGCTGTCTGGACAGCCGCTGCCTGTATTATATTTCGGATGCCTGTCTGTGGGGACCTGAGCTGGAAGTAGTCTGGGACCCTGACAGAAAGCGTGCTCTGGAAGCGGTCTGGCAGGAGACGCTGAAGGAACTGAGCAAAAAGTATTCCAATGTGTTCATCTTGCCATATCGTCAGACCATAGAGAAGCTGGGAGAAGAAAATGCTTTTTCCCTGAAAATGTGGTATCTGGGCAGAATCCTGCATACCAACGAGGCTCAGAAGAGGTTGGCAAGTCTGATTGGTGACAAAGCATCACTTCAGAGCAGGATACCTAAAAAGGTGCTGGCGCTGGACCTAGATAATACTTTGTGGGGAGGTCTTGCAGGAGAGGCGGAGCACACACCCATAGCACTTTCCGAAGATCACGGAGGACTTGCTTATAAGAATCTGCAGAGAGTGATCCTGCAGATGCAGAAGCAGGGCGTCTTGTTAGTCATCGTATCTAAGAATAACGAGAAAGATGCCATGGATATCCTGGAAAAGCATCCTCACTGTGTCCTCAGACCGCAGTGCTTTGCAGCGCACAGAATCAATTGGAACCCTAAGCATGAAAATATTCTGGAGTTAGCCCGGGAGCTGAATCTGGGCACAGATTCCTTTGTATTTTGGGATGACAATCCCACAGAGCGTGAATTGATAAAGACCATGCTGCCTGAGGTGGCAGTTCCCGATTTCCCCCAGAAGCCGGAAGAACTGGCTCAGGCTATGATTGCCATTTACCGTGAATATTTTGAGAAAGCTTCCGTTACACAGGAAGACCTGGTGAAGACGGAGAGCTATGCTGCCAATGCCAGACGCAGCAGACTGCAGGGGCAGGCAGCAGATTTTGAGGATTATCTGAAGCAGCTGGAGATTCAAATTATCAGGGAAGATCCCCTTGCGAATGTGGAGCGTCTTACCCAGCTTGTGAATAAAACCAATCAATTTAACTTGACTACTATCAGGTACGACCAGTCACAAATGCAGGAAATCCTGCAAAATGAAAGCAAAAAGGTATTCCTTTACCGGGTAACGGACTGCTTTGGCGATAATGGCATCGTGGCAGCGGCCATTGTGGCGTTGGATGGCATTCCTGCCATCGAAGAACTGGTCATGAGCTGCCGTGTCATGGGCAAGAACATTGAATATGCCATTGTGGAAGATATGGAAGATCAGCTGAGAGAAGTCGGATATACCGGGCTTGCAGCAAAGTATATTCCAACAGCCAAGAATAAGCCCGTAGAGCTGTTCTACGAGAAGCTTGGATATGAAATTGTAAGTCAGACAGATGAAGGTGTGAAAAATTACGCCATAGACTTGGCAAAACGCCCCAAACGGGTGTATTATGCTAAGATAGGGTAGTATCAATATAAGTACATGGAGAAGTAAAGGCATGAAAGAAAAGATTATTGAACTGATAGAAGAAGTACTGCAGGTTCCTGCGGGAACGGTAACCGAAGACACAGTGATGGAGGATTTGGAAGAATGGGATTCTCTGGCGCATGTGATGATCATAGGACAGCTGGAAGGACTGGGCATCAGCATTGATCTGGAAGAGGCTGTAGAGATCACTTCCGTAAAAGAGATTCTGGAGAAAGCGGGCGTTGAGTGATGAGTTTTACAGTCAGACCCATTGAGGAAAAAGATCTGGAAGATATCATGCGGTGGCGCATGGATCCGGAGATTACGAAATATATGAATACGAACCCGAAGCTGACCCTGGAGGGGCAGAAAAAGTGGTTCGCCGCCATCAGTGCGAACAGTGATGTGAAGTACTGGATGATTGAGGTGGACGGGCAGGGAGCCGGTGTCATCAATCTGACGGGACTGAACCGGGAGGACGGCGTGCTGGGCTGGGCCTATTATGTGGGCGAGAAGAAGCTGCGCAGTATGAAGCTGGCACTTGCATTGGAGATGAGCCTGTATGATTATATTTTTGACGAGCTTCATAAGAAAAGCCTGATAGGTGATATTTTTACACTGAATAAAGGGGTCATTCAGCTCCATCTGTTGTGCGGCAGCAGAATCATAGAAGAGAAAAAGCATCATGTCTGCAAGGAAGATATCTGGTATGATGTGACCTTTATGGAGATGACGGCAGAACACTGGAATGAAATCAGAGCCTCCAAGAAATATGAGAAAATGAAGTTTTCATAACGCTGCAGTTTGGCCTGTGGCCGAACCGTGACTTTGTGACTGTAAGGAAGGATGAGAACCATGAAGAAAGAGATTATGATCGGGAACCGCCTGATCAGCGAGAATTCCCCTACTTTTATCATAGCAGAGATGTCAGCCAATCATTTGATGGATTTCGACAGGGCAGTAGCTATCATGCAGGCTGCAAAGGATGCAGGGGCAGATGCCATTAAGGTGCAGACTTATACGCCGGATACCATTACTCTGGACTGCGATGATCCCTGTTTCCAGATCACCCAGGGAACGATCTGGGACGGTACCACACTGCATAAGCTGTATCAGACTGCTTATACTCCCTGGGAGTGGCAGCCTAAACTGAAAAAGATTGCCGAGGAAATGGGACTGATCTTCTTTTCCTCTCCTTTTGACCTGACCAGCATTGATTTCCTGGAGGAAATGGATGTGCCGGTATACAAAGTGGCAAGCTTTGAAATCAATGATATTCCTTTTATCAGAAAGATTGCAAAGACCGGTAAACCCATTATTATGTCTACCGGTATCGCCTATATGTCCGATATTGAACTGGCGCTGAAGACCTGTAAAGAAGAAGGCAACGAGAATGTGATCCTGCTCAAATGTAGTTCTGCTTATCCTGCCCCTTACGAAGACATCAACTTAAAGACCATTCCTTCCATGAAGGAAGTCTTTGACTGTGTGGTGGGATTATCCGATCACACCATGGGCTGCGCCGTGGCAGGAGCCGGTGTAGCACTGGGCGCAAAAGTAGTAGAGAAGCACCTGACCTTAAGAAGGGCAGACGGAGGTGTTGACGCTGCTTTTTCCATGGAACCAGAAGAGTTCAAGGAAATGGTGGACAATATCCGCATGATTGAGAAGGCACTGGGGAAAGTGACCTACGACCTGACAGCCAAGCAGAAAGCCAGCAGAGATCATGCCAGATCCCTTTTCGTGGCGCAGGATATGAAAGCAGGAGATGTGTTCACACCTGAAAATCTGAAATCCGTGCGTCCTTCCTGCGGTATGCATACAAAGCATTATGAGGAAGTACTTGGAAAGAAAATTACGAAAGATGCCAAACTGGGAACTCCGATGTCCTGGGATTTGGTGGATTTTGAAGAAGAGTAGGCTGGTGCGATTCAGTAAATTTTTTCAACGATAGCGTGCCGGTGATATCTGTTCGACATGTCGTTGGATGTATGCAGAAAAACTGGCTTCCAATGTCCAAAATACGTTATCTTTTGCGGCAAAATGGAGGCTATCAGGTGGTCTTTGGACATATACAGGAAAATCGGTCTGAAATGTCCACAATTTGCTCAATTCTTGGACATTGAGAAGAATTCTTGCTTATATATGTCCAAACGCCTTATATTTTAGCATCAATTTTTTAATGCTTGTTCTGAGGAGTAGTTTTTATCCGCTGTCATTGCTCTGAAATGGGCGCTTTCGACGGATAAAACTGGAAAAAGTAGAGTTTTAATCCGCCGGCATTGTTCTAAAATGGGCGCTTTCGGCGGATAAAAATAGAAAAAGTGGAGTTTTAATCCGCCGGCTTTACTCTAAAATGGGCGCTTTCGACGGATAAAAATAGAAAAAATGGAGTTTTAATCCGCCGGCGTTGCTCTAAAATGGGCGTTTTCGACGGATAAAACTGGAAAAAATGAAGTTTTAATCCGTTGTCATTGCTCTGAAACGGTAATTTTCGACAGCTAAAAATAGAAAAAATGAAGTTTTAATCCGTTGTTATCGCTCTAAAATGGGCGTTTTCGACGGATAAAACTGGAAAAAAGAAGTTTTTATCCGCTAGTATCGCTTCACAGACCAAATTATGGGTGAGACGCATAAGTACGCGGAGAAGAAAAGCTGCTTTAGGAGGACCTATGTATTATTTTCGTGCAGACGGCAATGCCGTAACAGGTGCCGGACATCTGATGCGGTGTCTGACCATAGCGGATGAATTGAATAAATTGCCGGAAAGCGCGGGACAGATCACCTTCCTCTGCGCGGATGCTTCTTCCGGGAAGCTGGCGGCGGACAGAGGGTACAAGACCATTGTTCTGCAGACGGATTATCGTAACATGGAAGAAGAATTGCCCAAGCTGCCGAAGCTGTTAGGAGAAGGCGCGGCTGCCATTTTGGTGGACAGTTATCACGTGACGGAAAGCTACTTAAAGCAGCTTAGAGAGTACGGTCGTGTTTTGCTGCTGGATGATATGGGACAAAAAGCCTGGCCTGTGGACGGCGTCATCAATTACAATGCCTTTGCCCGTGATGAGTGGTACGAGCAGCTGTATCGGGAGCCCATGGAATCCTCGGAACCCATGGAATCCTCGGAGCCCATGGAATCCCCGGAAATCATGGAATCCCCGGAAACCATGGAATCCCCGGAAACCATGGAATCCGGAAGACCGGGCAGCAGGCGGCCCGACCGTTATATCGGCAGTGCCTATGTCCCCATTCGTCCGCAGTTCCTGAACGTCCCGTACACCGTCCGCGATCAGGTAAAGGAAGTCCTGATCACAACAGGCGGCGGCGACAGCGAAAACATAGCGGCAGAAATTTTGAGGGCTATCGCCAATCCCAAGTGGAATTACCATATAGTGGTTGGCCGCTTCAATAAACATTTTGAAAAGTGGAAGCAGTGGGAGCAGAATTTCCCACAGATTCATGTTCATCATGATGTACAGGATATGGCTTCTTTGATGAAACAGTGCGACCTTGCGGTGACGGCAGGGGGGACTACCATCTACGAACTGGCTGCCATCGGTGTGCCGTTTTTGTGTTTCTCCTATGCGGAGAACCAGGAGGCTTTGACGGAATATATCGGCAGAGAGCAGATTGCAGGATATTGCGGAGCATACCATCATGACAGGCAGCAGACACTGGCAGCCATGAAAGAACTGGCGCAGAAGGTCTCAGACAGCCATGAACTTCGCTTACAGATGTATGAAGCCGAGAAAAAAATGATAGACGGGCACGGTGCAGAGCGGATTGCCCGTGTGTTGACAGAAAGGAAATCGTTGCATGAAGACACCCACTGAAAGTTTGCAGATGTGGAAAAAGAAGATAAAGAGTGAGTGGAAGCTGGCTTTCCTGGCGGCTGTGGTGATCGGGCTTGTGGTGCATCTTCCCATGATGTTATCCGACATTCCCAATCATGACGGTCTTGCCAGTATGTATTTTGACCAGAATATGATTACTTCAGGACGCTGGTTTTTGATGGTGGCCTGCGGATTTTCTTCCTATTATACGCTGCCATGGCTGATCGGACTCATTGCTATCCTGTGGCTTGGTGTTACGGCTGCACTTCTGGTGGAATTTCTGGAGGTGAAGGACCGCGTCACCATCGTGCTGATCAGCGGCCTTCTGGTGACTTTCCCGGCACTGGCATCTACCTTTGCCTACGTATTTACCATGGATGGCTATATGCTTGCCCTGATGCTGGCAGTTGCCGCTGTCGTGTGCGTGAAGAAGTTAAAATACGGCTTTCTGCCCGGCGCAGTGTGCCTGGCCTTCAGTCTGGGAACATACCAGTCCTACCTGGCATTTACGGTAATCTTATGTATCTACGGAATTCTCATGCTTGCTATGGAAAAAGGGACTGTTGCGGATAAGTTTAAAAAGGCACTGCAGTACCTGTACATGGGTATTTTGGGCGTGGTTCTGTACTACGGAATCCTGCAGATTCTGTTAAAGATACAGGGAAAAGTGTTGGATACCTATCAGGGCATCAACAGCATGGAAAGCGGTATCTTATCAGGCGGTATCACTTCCCTTTTAGCGACCATCAAGAATATGTACAAGGACTTCTTTGCTTTTACCTTAAACGGAAATGTATTGATTAATAATACCTGGTCCATGGCAGCAGTTACGCTTCTGGTATTGCTGACACTGTTTGTCCTGCTCTGGATGACATTGCAGAGAGGCTGGTGGAAGAAGTTCTGGTTCTGGTGCCTGTTAGGACTGGCAGCAGTGGGGCTTCCCGTTGCCACCAACATTATCCTGATGATCACGCCGAATGTGACTTATCATCTGTTGATGCGATATCAGTGGGTGCTTTACCTGATTCTGCCCATCAGCTTTATCAGCAGATACGGACGAAAAGAAGACGTAACCGCTTCCTGGGGAGTGCTTCTTGCCGCAGCAGTTCTTATAGGTAATTTTGCGGTAACCGACAATATTGCCTACTCCAATCTTCAGAAGCGCTATGAAAAAACATATGCTTACTGCGTCAGATTACTGGACCGCATTGAGCAGACCCCCGGTTATTACCGGGGAATCCCCATTGCCATGATCGGGGTGGTAGGAAATGAATCTTATCCTTTGACAGATATCACCGGTGAGGTGACATCTAACATGATCGGAATGAATGGTGATGTGCTCCTTTATACAGGAGACAATTATAAGAGCTTTATCAAGCATTATCTGGGAGCAGAGCTGAATATTTTGCCCGCAGAAGTCATGAGTGAGATTTATTATTCGGAAGAATACCGTGCCATGGACAGTTTTCCGGGGGAAAACAGCACCAAAGTGGTGGACGGTATCCTGTACGTGAAAACAGAAAATATTGACAAGACACCGTTGGAAACGGAAAGTACAAATATAACGGAAGGAAAATGAATATGGCTTTATTATCCATCGTATTACCATCCTACAACGAAGAACAGAATATCGCCAATACAGCCCGGGTGCTGGCACAACTTCTGGAGAAAGAGCAGATTGAGTATGAGCTGATTTTTGTCAGCGACGGCTCCAAAGATGCCACTTATACGGAAATCCTGAAGGCCGCTGCCGCAAATCCCAGGATCAAAGGCACAGAATTCTCCAGAAATTTTGGAAAGGAGGCTTCCATCTTTGCCGGATTATCCCTGGCAGTGGGTGACGCCGTGATCGTTATGGATTGTGACCTGCAGCATCCGCCTCAGGTTATCCCGAGGATGTGGAAGCTGTGGCAGGAGGGCTATGAAGTAGTAGAAGGCATTAAACTCAGCCGCGGCAGGGAAAGTCTGGCTCACAAGATGTCTGCCGGTCTTTTTTACAAGATTATGAGCCGTCTGATCAAGATGGACATGAACGCTTCTTCCGACTATAAGCTTCTGGACCGCAAGGTAGTAAACGTGCTTCTGGAGCTCCCGGAGAAAAATACCTTCTTCCGTGCCCTGACTTTCTGGGCCGGTTTCAACACTACCACGGTGGAGTATGAAGTGCAGGAGAGAGCCTACGGAGAGAGCAAATGGTCTCTTTTAAGCCTGATGAAGTATGCCATCACCAATGCAACTTCTTTCAGTACTTTGCCGCTGCAGCTGGTGACATTTATGGGAATGATATCTATTCTATTCAGCGTCATTCTGGCTATTCAGACTATGTTCAAATATCTGTCCGGAACAGCAGTAGAAGGATTTACTACAGTTATACTTCTGGTATTGATCATCGGCGGTTTTATCATGCTGAGCCTGGGAATCATCGGCCATTATATTGCAAGGATTTATGAAGAAGTAAAGGGCAGACCCAGATACATCATTAGTAAAGTTACAGAGAATGTAATGGGAAATGCGACAGGAAAAGGCTGAGCCGCGAAAGGGAATTTGTATGAAAAAGAAAAGAATGGCAAATATGGAGCTTCTGCGCATCCTTGCTATGATCATGGTGGTCATGCTGCATTATCTGTCCAAGGGAGGCCTGCTTCCCAACATGACAGACAGCCTTGACACAAACGGATATCTGGCCTGGATCCTGGAGACATTTTCCATTGTAGCCGTGAATGTATATATGCTGATCAGTGGTTTCTTCCTGACGGAAAGCCGCTTTAAGAGCAGCCGCTTCGTGGAACTGATATGTCAGATACTGTTCTACAGCCTGCTCATTCCCTTGGTTTTGGCAGCTGTCGGGACCATCAGTGTGAAGGATTTCACTGTTTATAAGCTTTTAAAATATATTTTCCCTGTGGAAATGGAGCATTACTGGTTTGCCACAGCATATGTGCTGCTGTATCTGATGTCGCCCATCTTTAAGACTGCGGTTCATCATATGAAGCAGTCTCAGCTGAAAGCCACGATTGTATTGCTGCTCTGTATTTTATCCTTAAATAAATCCATTCTGCCGGTTCGTCTTGAGATGGATAAATTGGGGTATGACGCCATCTGGTTCTTCTGCGTGTTCCTGTGTGCAGCTTACTTAAGGCTGTACGGTATTCCGAAGCTGACAGACATCCGGAAAGGGATGATCGGATATCTGGTCTGCTGTGCAGGAATTCTGGGTATCACTCTGGCGATTAAAGTGGTATACTTAAAGACAGGAAGCCTGGAGGATTTTCTCACGGCAACCTACCATTACAATCACATTTTGAACCTGCTTGCAGCAATCTGCCTCTTTGCGGCATTTTATCATATGAGACTGCCTGAGGGAAAAATCGCAGATTTTATCTGTAAGATAGCCCCGTATACTTTTGGCGTATACCTGTTCCATGAACAGGAAGAGCTTCGCTATCTGTGGCCTACCTGGTTTGGTGCGTCCGCTCAGGGAAATCCGGCGGTGTTCGTGCTCAGATGCATGGGCAGTGTACTTATGATGTTTATTATAGGTATTTGTATCGATATGGTGAGAGGTGCCATTTTCAAAGGAGCAGGAAAGCTCCTGTGCAGAGGATGGGTGAACAGATGTCTCACACAGATTGATATGGCGATAAATGGTGACAGCCGGTCTGAACAGGTTCCGGCGGAAAGGAAGTAACTATGATTAATTTTAACGTACCTCCCTATACAGGAAAAGAAATGGAGTATATCCGTCAGTGTGTGGAAGCCCAGAAAATCTGCGGTGACGGCGCTTATACCAAAAAGTGTAACGAATGGATCGAGGAGAAGACCGGCACTACAAAATGCCTGTTGACGACCTCCTGTACCCACGCCACAGAACTTGCAGCCCTGCTGGCCGGCATTCAGCCCGGCGATGAAGTGATCATGCCGGCTTATACTTTCGTATCTACCGCAGATGCTTTCGTACTGCGTGGTGCCGTTCCGGTATTCGTAGACATCCGCCCGGATACCATGAATATTGATGAGAACTTAATAGAGGCTGCTATTACTGACAAAACGAAGGCTATCGTACCGGTTCATTACGCCGGCGTATCCTGTGAAATGGATAAAATCATGGAAATCGCAGAGAAGCATCATCTCGTTGTGATTGAGGACGCTGCCCAGGGCATCATGTCGAGTTATAAGGGCAAAGCACTGGGAACCATCGGTGATTTCGGCTGCTTCAGCTTCCACGAGACCAAGAACTTCAGCATGGGAGAGGGCGGTGCGCTCTTAATCCGTGATGAAAAGTATGTGGAAGAGGCTGAGATCATCCGGGAAAAGGGAACCAACAGGAGCAAGTTCTACCGCGGACAGATTGATAAGTATACCTGGGTAAATTATGGTTCCTCTTACCTTCCCAGTGATATGAATGCAGCTTATCTTTACGCCCAGCTGGAACTGGCTGATGAGATTACGCAGCACAGACTGGACTGCTGGGACCGCTACTATGAGAGATTGAAACCACTGGCTGACACCGGCAGAATCGAACTTCCCGTAGTACCGGAAGGCTGTGTCCACAATGCCCATATGTTCTACATCAAAGCAAAGGATATCGAAGAAAGAAGTGCTTTCATCAGCTTCATGAAAGAAAACGGCATTATGTGTGTCTTCCACTATATTCCGCTGCATACGGCTCCCGCAGGACAGAAGTTCGGTCGATTCCATGGGGAAGACCGTTATACCACCGGCGAGAGTGAAAGACTGGTGCGTCTGCCCATGTTCTACAATCTGACATTGGAACAGGTAGACGGAATCTGTGACAAGGTGATGGAGTTCTTTGGGTGACAGAATGAAAAGAGAAAAATGGAAAACATCTCCAATCTGGTTCTGGATGGGACTGGCGGCCGTGCTTGTGATGCTGGTGCCTTATCTGGTGCTGGGAGAGGAATCTATCGTGGTATACCATGACCAGCTGGATGGGGAGATGATAGCTTATATTCTGCAGGCGGAGCAGCTGACCGGCGGGGGAACCGGCAGCGGTGAAGCGGGCGGACTTGCCCGGTTTATGGGCGGTATGAGCACTACTGCATTAACACCTCCGGCGCCGCTGTTTGTCCTGTTGTTCTGCACAGGGCAGTACTTTGCAGCATATGTGTGCATGCAAATGCTGGGAAGCCTTGCCGGATATTTGGGTATGTATCTTTTGGGAAAAGAAATAACGGGGAGAAGCTGGGTAGGTATGGTGACAGGAGTACTGTTTGCTTATCTGCCTTTTCTGCCTGTATACGGATTGACACAATATGGCATTCCGCTGTTGATCTGGTGCTTTTACCGGATAGGGAAAGGAAAGAAGGTTCCCGTATGTGTTGCATATGTTCTGTTCTACACCATGGCTTCTTCTCTGGTGCTGGCAGGTTTTGCCGTACTGGGGCTTAGTGCAGTGTGCTTTTTGGGACTTTCAATGGCGGGCAGACGAGCTTCGGCGGCTGGCAGCGAAGCAGATGGTGGCAGAGGGGCAGGCTGCCGCAGACTATGGTTAACCTGGACAGGTATGCTCTTTTTCTATATATTGGAAAACAGAGCGCTTTTATATCAGATGTTCATGGGCACGGAAGAAAGTCAGGTATCTCATAAAGCAGAGTATGCGCTTGTGGCAGAACCATTTTTATCAGGCTGGATCAATGCTTTCTTTAAAGGCGGACAGCACAGCGAAGATTATCATATGTATATACTGGCAGCGGCTGTGGCATCATTGTTTCTCTCTGTGCTGTGCAGAAAGCGTTTGGGCGAACAGAGAGTGTGTGCAAGGATTGATACTGCGGGGGGAGAAAACGTTTTGATGCGCTGCAGGAATCTGGCGATGTTGCTTCTTCTCGTCAATCTGGCCCTTGCTATGGTGGCTGCTTTGTGGGACAGCGCTTCCGGTATTGTGCTCCGCAGTCATATGGAGGCGCTGAAAGGCTTCCAGCTGGACCGTGTATTGTGGGTAGCGCCTGCTTTCTGGTACATGATACTGGCATGCTTGCTGGGAATCTGTGCGGAAATGGCTGAAAAATTGAGGAAAGCCGCTGCTGTAATTTTGTCCATGACTGTTCTTGCCTGTATCGGCATGATCGGTCTTACTGTACTGAAAGAAAGCAATCTGAAGCCCAACCTGCAGAAGTTGCTGAATCCGTCTTATTCGTCCATTTCCTACAGTGATTATTATGCATTGGGCGTGATGGAACAGGTCAGGGAATACCTGGCGCAGCAAACCGGGCAACCGATATCGGACTACCGTGTAGTCAGCCTGGGAATCGATCCTGCGGCGGCCTATTATGCCGGATTTTATTGCCTGGACGGCTATTCCAACAACTATTCCCTGGAATATAAGCATGCTTTCCGCCGGGCGATTGCTCCGGAGCTTGCAAAGAGCGATTACCTGCAGGCGTATTATGACGACTGGGGAAACCGCTGTTATCTGGTGAGCGCGGAATGTCCGGGATACTATACCATTGAAAAAGGCGGCTTCTTCTTCCACAACTATGATCTGGACAGTGAAGCACTGTGGGAGCTGGGCGGCAGATACCTGCTTTCCGCAGCCTATATTCAAAACGCAGAAGAACAGGGACTTCGCCTTATGAGGGAGGAGCCCTTTGAGACTCAGGAGAGCTATTACAGAATCTTTGTGTACGAGATCGCCCCTGACAGGGAATGACAGAAGGGAAGTAATAGATAGAAGGGAAGAAACAGATGGTTGGAGCGATTATATTATTCCTATGGCTGTTCATGATACCCACATTGGTGGGGAATATCGCGGCAGCAGGCGTGGATAAAAAAGAGAAAAATCTTCCTTTCCTGTGGATAACAGGACAGATGTTACTGTGGGCAGTGTTTCAGCTGATTGCAGTACCCCTGGTATTGACCGGAAAGCCTTTTTCCACTCATTTCAAAGAAGCAATCAGTCGGGAAAATCCGCTATGGACAGTAGTGACCTTGTATCTTGCAGCGGCTGTTGTGCTGGCGGCTGCAGGAATCCTGTTTAGCTGCCGCCGTCTCAGGAAGCGCAAAATGGCATTTAAGGTCATTCGAGGCTTTGATAACAAAGGAAAATGGTACTGCATCCTGTGGCTTTTCTTCTGGCTGCTCCTGATTTTCCAGATGGTGCAGGCGGTAAGAATGACCTATGCGGACGGTGATGATGCATTTTATGTGGCAGTAGCCACCATTGCTGAGGAAAGCAATTATATGTATCAGAAGCTGCCTTACACGGGAGGAACCACGGGCCTGGACGGCAGACACGGGCTGGCTCCTTTTCCCATCTGGATTGCTTTCCTGGCAAGAATATCAGGAGTGCCTGTGGTGACCACAGCCCACGTGGCAGTACCGTTAGCCCTGATTCCCATGACTTATGGCATATACTACCTGATTGGCCGGAAAATCTGCGCCAGAAGAAACGAGAAACTGCCCCTTTTTCTGGTTCTCACGGAAATTCTGGTATTATTCGGAGATTATTCCTTTTATTCTGTGGAAAACTTCATGATAGCCAGAAGCAGGCAGGGAAAAGCTGCATTGGGCAGCATCATCATTCCCATGATGTTCTTCCTGTTCCTGATTATTCTGGAACGCATTCAGGAAAATAAAAAGGTGGAGCTGATCTGGTGGATGCTTCTGACAGCGGTCATCATGTCAGGCTGCCTGTGCAGTACGCTGGGGGCAATGCTGTTGTGTATGCTGACAGGTGTGGTAGGCATCTGTGCATCCGTCGTTTATCGTCGCATGAAGCTGTTGGTTCCCATGGCTCTGTGCTGCATCCCTGCGGTAGTTTATGCGGTACTGTATCTGCTGCTTGAATAATCTCTGAAAAAGAAGGGGAGAAACTGTATGTGGAATCAAGTGTTAACCTTATTTCAAGAATATATGGGAACCGGTCTGATTGTGGGCTGGTTCCTCATTGCGCTCATATATCTTATTTTAAAAGAAAAAAGAAAGCATATCAGAATCCTTTTCTTGTATGTGCCCATTATCCTGCTGCTGCTTTTCTTCAACCCACTGTTCGCCAAAGTCCTGTATGCTTTCGTGGGAAATGAAATCTATTACCGTATATTGTGGCTGATTCCCATTACGGTTGTAATCGCATATGCAGCGGTGCATCTCTACGGCACGTTGAAAGGAAGGTTTCGCATCACTTTTGCATGTGTGTGCGGTGTCCTGATTGTGATTTCCGGAAGCTATATATACTCCAATCCCTACTTCAGGAAAGCGGAAAACATGTATCACATTCCTCAGGAGGTGGTGGATATCTGCGATGCCATCGAGGTGGAGGGCAGAGAGGTCATGGCTGTTTTTCCGGCGGAAATGCTGCAGTATGTCAGGCAGTATTCCCCTGTGGTGTGCATGCCCTATGGCAGGGAACAGACTGTGTATCGCTGGTATGTGTATGATGAGCTCTATCAGGTGATGGAGGCGGAAGTGATAGATGTGCCCAGACTGGCCCAACTTGCCAAGGAGCGGGCGTGCCACTATATTATTCTGCCAAAGGAGCAGGAAATGGAAGGGGATTTGCTTAATTATGACTACATTTTATTTGATACGATAGGCGGGTATCGTATTTATCAGGATACTACAATTTATATTGGATTATAAAAAATGGGTATTTACAAATTTTGAAAAAGTGAGATAATACAATAGAGGTTTTGTGAGTTAAGGGAGAAAGTTATGTATAAAAAACATTTGAAGAGAGCACTTGCGGTCTTCATGTCTTCAGTGGGAATCATTTGTCTTTCTTGGTTATTTTTGTTGATTATCGTCGCGATTAAAATAGATTCACCGGGGCCGGTGCTTTTTAAGCAAAAAAGAGTAGGAATACATAAAAAATATTTTAATATTTTTAAATTCCGCACGATGCGGGTGGATACACCAAAAGATATGCCAACTCACCTGCTGGAGAATCCGGAACAGTATATTACAAAAGTTGGAAAATTCCTCAGAAAAACGTCTTTAGATGAAATTCCGCAGCTTTTTAATATTTTTAAGGGAGACATGGCAGTTGTCGGACCAAGGCCTGCATTATGGAATCAGTTTGATCTGATTGAAGAACGGGATAAATATGGTGCGAATGATGTGCGCCCGGGACTTACCGGTTGGGCGCAGATCAACGGAAGAGATGAACTGGAAATTGATGAGAAAGCAAGACTTGATGGTTACTATGTACAGAATATGAGTTTCTGGATGGATATCAAGTGCTTTTTTGGTACAATTAAGCCGGTAATTAAAAATGAGGGATATGCAGAAGGAAAGCAAGGCTCAGTTCCTCAGAATGAAGCAGAAAAGCATAAAAAGATTTTAGTGATTACAAATCATTCCTATATGTTTTGGCAATTTCGAAAAGAGCTGATTGCAGAACTTATGAAAGAGCATGAAGTAGTTCTTAGTATGCCATTTGTAGGTCATGAAGACGATTTCCAGGCGATGGGGCTGCGCTGCATTGAAACGAAGGTTGACCGAAGAGGCATGAATCTTAAGAAAGATTTGGAGCTTTTGAAAACGTATTATACCATGTTGAGGAATGAACGGCCGGATATGGTCATTACCTATTCCATTAAGCCAAATGTCTATGCCGGACTGGCGTGCGGAAAATTGAGAATTCCGTTCTGTGCCAATGTGCAGGGCCTTGGAACTGCATTTGAAAAACCTATACTGGCACAATTTGTAACAGGACTCTATAAAATGTCTTTTCGAAAAGTAAAGACTGTTTTCTTTGAAAATGAAGCTGATGCTGTAACATTTCAGAAGCATCGCATCATTCCACAGGAGAAGCAGGTTGTTCTGCGTGGTGCAGGCATCAACCTGGAGCATTATGCATTTCAGCCATATCCGGATAATGAGATAGTACATTTCCTTTATCTGGGACGCATTATGAAAGAAAAGGGGATGGACGAACTATTTTCAGCAGTGCTTCGTCTAAAGTCAGAAGGAGAAAAATTCATATTAGATCTGGTAGGATTCTTTGAAGAAGAATACAGAGAGCAGGTACTGATCTTACAAGATAAAGGGATTGTAGTGTTCCATGGTTTCCAGGAAGATTCCAGACCATACTATGCGGCAGCAGATTGTATTGTGATGCCAAGTTACCATGAGGGTATGAGCAACGTACTTCTGGAAGCTGCGGCTATAGGCAGACCGATCATTACATGCGATATTCCGGGCTGCAGGGAAGCAGTAGAAAACGGAACGACAGGAACTCTGGTGCAGGTAAAGGATGAAGTAAGCCTTTATAATGCCATGAAACAAATGCTGGAAATGAAAAAAGAACAGCGACAGGAGATGGGAGTGAGCGGACGCCGGAAGATGGAACGGGAATTCCCGAAAGAAATGGTTGTGGAAGAGACCATGAAGAAGATATTTATGTAGGATGTGTATATTTTTGCAGAGTATATAGTATGAAGTGCCCCCGTTTCTCGAGTAGGAGGAATGGGGGTTTTATTGTTAATATTTACAGAAAAAACTTTTATTTTCTCTTGCGACCGGGCAAATACACATAATTTCGATTAAAAAAAGTTTCTTAATTATAGTGGAATGCGGTGGAATATGTAGTCGGTTCGTGGTATAATAAAAAATGGTATAAATGCAAGTAAGGCAGAAAGAGGAGCAGTACATGACACTAACAAACTATTGGTGGTTATTGATTTGGCTGTTTATTGGTGCAATCATAGCTGTAATTGTGCCGGTAACAAGGAGTGAATATGTATTAGGCAAAAAGGAGCAGCGTTGGGGGCTGATTCCGGCGGTTCTTTTAGCATGTCCTTATGCAGTCTGGGCGGGTGTTAGGCATGATTGGTTTGGTGATACAGGAGTATATCGACGTATGTTTCAAGAGTCTCCAGCTACAATATCTCAGATTCCATCTTACATTGCAGAACATACAAAAGATAGGGGTTTCTCTGTCCTCACAATTGTATTGAAATCAATATTAGGAAATTCTGTTATCTTATTTTTCCTCATAATTGCCATATTTCAGATTGCCTGCATTGTGTATGTGTTTAGAAAGTATTCGTCAAATTACTGGTTAAGCTTCTTTTTGTTTATTGTATCAACAGATTATCTGTCTTGGATGCATAACGGAGTACGACAGTTTATTGCGGTAACTATTGTTTTTGCATGCTTTGGACTTATCGTGAAAAGGAAGTATGTTCCTTTGATATGCTTGGTTCTGTTAGCATCAACAATACACGGATCGGCTTTATTAATGATTCCTATTGTGTTCATTGTTCTTGGTAAAGCATGGAATAAAAGGACAATATTTTTTATTGCAGCGACAGTTGTAATAATGGGGTTTATTGACCAGTTTACGTCTTTGCTGGATAATTTGCTGGCAGAAACTCAGTACAGTGATTTGATTACGAATGAAATATGGACAACAGATGATGGAACGAGTATTTTACGGGTTCTGGTTTACTCGGCGCCGGCGATATTATCCTTTATAGGAAAGAGATATGTAGATGCTGCTGATGATCCGGTAATTAATATATGTGTGAACTGTGCTTGTGTGACTATGGCATTATACTTTTTAGCAAGTGTATCTTCCGGTATTTATGTTGGGCGTCTGCCAATTTACACAACATTACAAGGATATATTGCTGTACCGTGGCTAATTGACCATATCTTTACAGAAAAATCTGCGACACTAGTGAAGACAGCAATGATAGGAGCATTTTTAGTATTCTTCTATTATCAGATGCATGTGGCGTGGGCAGTAATCTAAAGGAGTTTGAAATGAAAGTTCGTGTTTTGCACGTTGTTACTTATATGGGACGCGGCGGCTTGGAAACTATGCTTATGAACTACTTCCGACATATTGACCGTAGTAAAGTTCAGTTTGATTTTTTGGTACACCGTGATTTTGAGGCAGACTATGACCAGGAAATTCAAGCAATGGGAGGGCATATTTATCATGTTTCACGGCTTGTTCCGTGGAGTAAATCATATCGAACTAAACTGAAAACTTTTTTTAGAGAACATCCGGAATACAAAATTGTACATGTTCATCAAGATTGCCTCAGTTCAGTTGCTTTACAATGTGCGAAAGAATGTGGCATACCGCTTCGGATTGCACATAGTCATAACAGCAGCCAAGATAAGAATCTGAAATATCTTATAAAACGATACTATATGAAGCAGATTCCAGTGTATGCAACAGACTTCTTTGCTTGCAGTAAACTTGCAGGGGATTGGATGTTTGGCGGTCATTCTTTTCAAATTCTGTATAATGCAATTGATGCAAACGAATATGTGCACTTTCCTGCTATCGCGGACAGGGTTCGAGAAGAGTTAAGTTTAGGAGATAGTTTTGTTATAGGTCATGTGGGACGTTTTAATCCACAGAAGAATCATGCATTTTTGATTGATATCTTTGCAGAGTGTGTAAAAATAAATCCAAACGTGAAGCTATTGCTTGTAGGTGATGGAGAAGGAAGAATACGAATTCAGGAAAAAGTTCATGCTTTGTGTCTCCAGGATAAGGTAATATTTGCAAGTGTTCGTGCAGATGTCAATAAATTGCTTCAAGCGATGGATGTTTTCGTATTTCCTTCATTGTATGAGGGGCTTCCTGTTACGCTGGTTGAGGCCCAGGCATCGGGTTTATCATGTATAATTTCTGATCATGTGTCAGAAGAATGTATTGTAACTCGTGGATTGGTAACAAGTAAGCGGTTGGACGAGTCACCAACTGAGTGGGCTGAACATATTTTGAAACAGACTCGTAGACCCAGGGAAAGCCATATTGAGGAGATTAAAGCAGCAGGTTATGATGTTTTGACAGCAGCAAAACGATTGGAAACATTTTATCTTCAAAGTGCAAAGGAGTAAGTTATGGCATTACTTACAGTTTTCACGCCGGCATATAATCGTGCGAATACTTTATCACGTACATATGATAGTTTATGTGTGCAGGACTGCAAGGATTTTGTTTGGCTAATTATTGATGATGGCTCTACTGATCACACAGCCGAAATGGTTAAAAATTGGCAGAGCGAAGATAACGGATTTGAAATCCAATATATTTATAAAGATAACGGTGGTATGCACACAGCGCATAATACTGCTTATGAAAATATTCATACCGAATTGAATGTCTGCATTGACTCAGATGATAAAATGGCATCTGGAGCTATTGGAAAGATAAAAGCAACGTGGGAAAAGATTCGGGATAAGGGATACGCAGGTATTATTGCTTTAGATTCTGATTTCGCCGGTAATATTATTGGTAAAGGATTCCCTGAGAACCTAATTGATACTACTTTAGGCGGTTATTATGCTGCCGGAGGAGCAGGCGATAAGAAACTCATTTATCGTACTGATGTTATCAATAGTGTGCCGCCTTATCCGGTTTTTCCGGGGGAAAAGTATGTTGGCTTGGTATATAAATACACATTGATTGACCAAAAATATAAGATGTACGTTATGAATGAAGTTGTCTGTAAAGTTGAGTATCAGGCAGATGGCTCGACCGGGACTATGTGGAAGCAATATTTGAAAAATCCAAACGGTTTTGCTTTTCTTCGGAAGGTTGCAATGCAATACCCTACCAGTAAAAAGCGTTTGATACGGGATTGCATCCATTATTGTTCAAGCAGTCAGATATCCAAAAACAATAATTATATCAAGGAATCACCACGAAAATTACTTACGATTTTTTGTACGCCTTTTGGATGGGTTCTGACTTGGATAATCAGAAAAAAGGCAAATGAAAAGCATTGACAGTGAGGAAAGGGAGATGGACTATCTTGAAAGATAGAAAATATTTTTTGGATTATTACCGGATGACAGGAAAACCATATAAACCAGGCCTAGAAAGCTTTTTACAGAAATGTTTGTTCCACAATTTACAATTTGTATTTTGGTATAGAAAATATCAGGAGCATCCGAGTCTATTTGCAAGAGCTATGCTTTATAGAATTTCTCGTAAATATGGATTGGAAATTTCACTAAATGCTCAGATTGGACAAGGGTTGTATCTTGGTCATCCTTACAACATTACAGTTGGCGAAGGGGTGGTTCTTGGAAATAATGTGAATTTGCATAAAGGCTGTACGATAGGCAGAACAAACAGAGGAAATAGCGGTTCCCCATGCATTGGGAATAATGTATTTATTGGCATAAATGCAACAGTGGTTGGAAATATCTGTATAGGGAATGATGTATTGATTGCGCCGAATAGTTATGTGAATGTTGATGTGCCGGATCACTCGGTTGTGATCGGTAATCCGGCTGTGATACATCCACGAGAAAATGCTACAGAAAATTATGTGGCTTTCATTGTTTAGATTTACATTTGATTTTACGAGGATAATATGCGAAGAATACTTTTTCTAATACATGATCTTGGCCAGGGAGGAGCAGAGAAAGTTCTTGTGAATCTAGTCAACAACATGGATGATACAAAATTTGATATAACTGTAATGACATTATTTGATTGCGGTGAAAATCGTCAGTTCCTTAGCCCGAAAGTCAAATATAAAACATGGTGTCGGAGGATGTTTCGGGGGAATTCTCACTTGATGAAATTGTTGAGTCCGGAGACGCTTCATAGACTAATTATTAAGGAGCATTATGATATCGAAGTGGCTTATCTGGAAGGCCCTTGCGCCAGGATTATCAGTGGATGCCCTGAACCTTCAACAAAGCTGGTTTCTTGGATTCATATTGAGCAACATACTGCGGAACGAGCAGCGCGTTCGTTCCGCAGTGTTCAGGAAGCAAAACGGTGTTATAGTAGATTTGATAAAATTGTATGTGTTTCTGAAACCGTTGAAAAAGACTTCCAAAAAGCATTGCAAGTGGACGCTTCGTATGAGGTACTTTATAATACCAATGAAAGCAAGAAAATTTGTCAGGCATCACAAGAAACAGTAACAGATATAGAATTCCAATCCGATGAAGTTAAATTGGTTGGTGTTGGTAAACTTCTTGACAGTAAGGGATTTGATAGAATTCTGCGTATAACAAAACAATTATTAGATGAAAAATACCCTGTTCATACTTATATACTGGGCGATGGGCCTGCACGTGCATCGTTGCAAAGATATATTAAGGATAATAAAATGGAAAGACAGGTCACATTGTTGGGGTATCAGTTGAATCCTTATAAATATATTAAAAAATGTGATATTTTTGTTTGTGCCAGTCATGCAGAAGGATTTTCAACTGCAGCAACAGAGGCATTGATACTAGGAGTTCCGGTTTGTACAGTAGAGGTTTCCGGTATGAAAGAAATGCTAGGTGAACATAATGAATATGGATTAGTAACAGATAATAGTGAAGAAGCCCTTTTTGCAGGGATTAAAATGCTATTGAATGATGCAACGTTGATGGACAAATATAAAGTGGCAGCAATTCAGCGAGGCGATTTTTTTAGTACAGAAAAAACAGTAAGAGCAGTGGAGAAAATGCTACTTACAATGTAAAAAGGGGTATGATAATGAATGATTCAGAGATAAATGTAATCTATTCTAGTGACGACAATTATGCGCAACATATGGGAGTCTCAATTTGGTCGCTAGTGGAACAGAACCAAGATTTTAAAATAATCAATATTTATATCATTGATAATCATATCAGTATGAACAATAAGGCTAAAATCGAACAGATAGTGACGGCTTTTTCTGGAGTAAAGATAGTCTGGATTCCATTTATAAAATATGAAGAAAAGTTGAAGTTGGATATGCCTTGGAGTATCTCAATTAGTGCATATGCACGTTTATTTATAGAACAAATGCTTCCGGAGACAATGAATAGAGTTATTTATCTGGATTGCGATACGGTTATTTGTGATTCATTGCATCAATTGTGGCAATTCAACCTTAATGGAAAGACAGTTGGAGTGGTACAGGATACCGTAGGGGCTACAGCGAAAGAAAAGCTTGGCATTCCTAATGAAGATAAGTACTTCAATTCTGGTATGTTATTGATTGATCTTGATGCTTGGAGAGTAAAGCAAGTTAGTAAAAAATGTCTTGAACTGATTGAAAACTACAATGGAAATGTGTGTCACCATGATCAAGGTGTTCTGAACGGAGTTTTTAAAGAAGATAAGTGTTTTTTGCCTATGCGATATAATACCATTACGGTGCACTATTTTTTAAATTTATACCAAATTAGAAAATATTATGAAGAATATGCCCCTTTTTATAGTGAAGAAGAAATTGAAGAGGCTAAAAGCGCCCCGGCTATTTTGCACTTTACTCCAAGTTTTACCAGCCGTCCTTGGATTAAAGGATGCCAGCACCCCTTGCGTCAGAAATATTGGGATGTGTTGAAAAAGACTCCTTGGAGTGAGGCAAAACCTCAGAAAAATACAACAAAATGGTATGTGCGTTTGCTTGAATGGAGATATCGGGTTTTACCATTTTAAATAAGTGAAAGGGATAAGAATGCTGATTTCTATTATTGTTTCAATATATAATGGGGAGAATACACTTCGAAAATGTCTGGATTCGTTAGTTATGCAGTCGGGGAAAGAATATGAAATAATCTTAGTAGATGATGGCTCATCAGATACCTCTGGACAAATTTGTGATATATATGCAGAAAAATATGGCTTTATATCTGTAATTCACCAACAAAATGGTGGATTATCTTCAGCGCGGAAAGCAGGATACCATATTGCAAAAGGTGATTATTTAATGTTTTTCGATTGTGATGATTATGTGTCATCTGAATTAATAGAGGTACTTAAAGAAAATATCAATAGATCATATCCAGACTTAATATTATATGATTATTATTTAGTAAAAGAAAATGGTGAAAGAGTTCGACGAAAACTTAATGTTTCTTCGGAATTAATAAATAATTATTGTGCAGATGTATTTGCAATAAATAGTATTGCAAGTGGATGGAACCCAGAAAAAGAGCCTTATCTTACAGGATTTGTTTGGACAAGATGCATAAAACGTAAAATATTGTCTGACAAGATGTTTATTTCCGAAAGAGAGTGTTATACGGAAGATGTGTTGTTTAATATTGAGTTAAGTTGTAATATAAGTAGCATTGTTTACATTGAACAGCCACTCTATTATTATTGTGTCACTGATAATTCATTGACAAATCGATATCGTAATAACATGTGGAATATGCTTCTGTTTCGACAGAAGTGGATTACGGACTATTGTGAAAAGCATCATTTGACGAGTAGAGCAACGAGTCGCTTAGAAAGATCATGGTGGTCTGCAATTATGATGGGGTTTGATAATGCCTGCAATAGTGTGAGTGTACAGAGTTCGGTAGAGGAAATGCGACGTATTCGACAAAATCAGTCTACAATATCTTGCATTGAAAGTGTAAAAAAACAACGTTCAATTTTGCCTCGAAATGACAAAATTAAATTAATTTTGATTGCGTTTAGACTGTATTATATATATTATTTTTTAAAACATTTTTGGAATAAATCAGTTTAGTTATATAGTTAATAAAATTTTATTACAATTAAGAAAATGGTGTAAAATGCGCGTAGTTGTTAGGAGGAAAAAATGTTAGCGGCAATAATTGTAACATACAATCGAAAAGAACTTCTGAGCCGGAATATTGAAATGTTGCTTTGCCAGACGAGGCCATTTGAGCGTATTTTTGTGATAGATAACTGTTCCACCGATGGTACCTATGAATATTTAAAAGGAAAGGGTTGGTTGGCTACAGAGCAGTTTGTCTATGTGAAAACAGA
This sequence comes from Lachnospiraceae bacterium, assembly GCA_017465845.1. Lineage (GTDB taxonomy): Bacteria > Bacillota > Clostridia > Lachnospirales > Lachnospiraceae > Acetatifactor. Next base: position 60,353 of record JAFTVH010000002.1, read on the forward strand.
GTCTAACCTTGGTGGTGCAGGCGGCTTTTACACCGGTGTAAGGGCAGCGTATGAGGCTGGGGCTGACTGGATGGTTTTAATGGATGATGACGGGCGCGCTGGGGATGAGCACACATTTCAGATTCTGTTCGATGCTGCTGACTGCTTCTATAAGGAGGGAAAAGGAGATAAAAAGTTGTTCGTCAACTCGCTTGTTCAGCAGGGTGACCAACTGTCTTTTAAAATCGGTAATATCTATACAGTAGCTGATGCAGTGGACGCTGCTAAGGATGGCTTACTGGAAGGTGAGGCAAATCCGTTCAATGGCACGCTGATTTCCAGGGAATTGGTTGGTGAGATTGGTTATCCGAATAAGGCTTTCTTCATTAAAGGTGATGAAGTCGATTTTAAGCAGCGGGCGCTGGATGCAGGCGCTTATGTTGTTACAGTTGTAGATTCTCGATATATTCATCCCAGACCAGAAACACATGAACGTAAAGTGCTGGGAATTAAGGTGCCGTTTTATGTCGAGGCTCCGTGGAAAGAATACTATGCCGCCAGAAATTTTACATATATGTATAAGGCAAAGGGGTGGTATAATGCAATTGCATTTGAATTGATATTTGTGAAACTCCTTGCGATTATGTCAATGAAGTGTCCAAAAGGCAAAGTTATCAAAATGCTGTTCAAGGGTGTCTCTGACGGTTTGAAAGGAAAACTGGGTGCGACGGTAAAACCGTGATTAGGAGAAAGGGATGAAATACAATCAAAATAGATTAGTATCAGTTATTGTACCGGTTCATAACGCAGAGGCGTTTATTGAGCGATGTGTTAAAAGCATTCTTAAACAGTCTTATCATAATCTGCAGGTAATTTTGGTTAATGATGGTTCGACAGATCGCTCCCTTCAACTGTGTCAGGGATTTGCTCAAGAGGATAAACGAATAAAAGTTATATCCCAAAAAAATTGCGGTGTGTCGAGTGCTAGAAATGCAGGGATAGCACTTGCAGTTGGCGAATTTGTTACTTTTGTAGACGCAGATGATTATTTAATAGAATCGTCTATTGACACGGCTCTTCAATATATAGACAAAGATTGTGCAGATGTTGTTGTCTACGGGTGGAAGCGAGTTTATGAAAAATCGGGCAGAGATGAAGTAATAAATGAGCCCTATGAAGTTGTTAATAATCAGGCTGTCATCGTTCAAAAAATTTTAGAGCACTATTCAGCATATGGTGGTGGGTATCCGTGGAATAAAATTTGGAGACGAAAAGCCTTTACAGATGGGAAAATACCATTATTTGATACACAGTTATTTTTCTTTGAGGATCTGGAGTGGGTTATAAAATCCATGCTGTGTATTAAGCGCCTGGTTGTTTGCCCACATAGCCTGTACGAGTATTCCGTACGTGAAGCAAGCGTGACTAACGATGGAAAGAATAGTGAGAAGAAAGAACTTAGTTATCATATGGCGCTGGAGAAAATTGTATTAGATCTTGAAAGCATGCCAGATTTGCAGATGTGGTTAAAGAAGAAGTATTATCCGGAAATTGTAAATGGTATAGTTCATGCAAGGCGTCAGAATTGGCCACAGCTGGAAGCCTATTTGTTGAAGCGTTTACAGAAAGTAAAAAAAGTAATAATATATTCTATTGAGATTCCTGTAAAGGTAAAAATGCGCTGTTTTTTATTGCTATTCCGGTTAAAACTATAGGAGAAGCCTATGAAAATGGTAAGTGTGATTATTCCTGTATACAAGGTAGAGAAATTTTTGGCTCGGTGTGTGGAAAGTATTTTTTCACAGACATATATAAATATAGAGATCATTTTAGTAGATGATGGTTCTCCAGATCAATGTGGGCAAATGTGTGAAACATTCGCAAGCCGTGATAACCGGGTGAAGGTGTTGCATAAATTGAATGGAGGCCTTTCGTCAGCAAGAAATGCAGGTTTAGATATTGCAAAAGGTGATTATATCACGTTTGTAGATAGCGATGACTTTATCCATCCGCAAATGATTGAGTGGATGGTACAGCAATTGGAACAAAGTGGCGCTGATTTAGTAAGTAGTGGATTGCTCCGATTTCGGAATGAAAGACCGGAAGAGGCACCTGTGGATTGTGTACATTTTACCGAATTGGGACAAGAAGATTTCATTGAACATTTATATCCCGATAACTTTGGTAAAATTTCGGTTACTGCTTGTGGCAAACTTTATCGTAAACAGCTTTTTAGCGGATTGCGTTATCCGGAGGGGATTATTCATGAAGATTTGCAAATATACTTGAAAATTTTGCAGAAGTGCAAAAGGATTTCGGTCGCAGATCATGAGTTGTATTATTATTACTATAATCCTAATTCAATTATGCAGAGTAACTATTTAGCGTATGACCGTTTTGGTGAGTTTACCGTAAGAGAACAATATATTTCGTTTTTTCAAACTCGTGGTTTACAGGAACAAGCTTTGCGTGCTGCAAATGATTATCTTACGTTTTTTATGCGCAACTATTTTGCAGTAATGCTTCGTTATCCACAGCGCAGAACAGCATTAGAACCACACATCAAAATCTTTAAAGGGCATATAACCCTCATTCAGACAGACCCTTATGTGTGTCGGATGAGACGCATTTGTTGCCGTTTAATGCTGATAGAACCTCATTTTGCTTACTTTATAGCAAAAAAGTGCATTCCGGATTGCCTGATTGCTGAAATGCGGGAAGGAGAATGTAGTGAGTATTAAAAAGAGAATTGCTCATGCAATAAAATGGAGAAGTGACTTTGCAAAATTGCTGTGGCGAGTGAATGCAAGCAAACGATACGCCTCTCCTTGCGTTAAGCAAGATTTACTTATTCTGTTTGATACGGCGTTACAGTCTCAGAATATGGGAGATAATATTATCCAACAATACTGTGGAGCTTTAATTACGGAATTGTTATGCAATAAAGAGATATTGCGTGTCCCTACACATGTGTTGCCAGAGGCTCAAGAAATGCTTCAGATACCTATGGCTGAAACTAAAATTGTTTGCGGAACGAACCTGATGACCCCTCATTATGAAGACTATTCAATTTGGGTTATGCCACGGGATTTAGTTGGTTATAGCGACATTATTACTATGGGTGTGGGATGGGGATGTTATTGTGAAGAAATATCCCCGGTTTCAAAGTATGTATACCAAACAATTTTGAGCAAAACGGGTTTGCATTCGGTGCGCGACAGTTATACCGAGCAGAAGTTCCATCAGATGGGCATTCACAATGTAGTTAACACCGGTTGTCCCACTCTTTGGAAATTGTCTCCGGAACATTGTTCTGCGGTTCCTGTTCAAAAGGCTGGTAGAGTTATAGCAACAATAACTGATTATGATCAATCTGTAGAACAAGACCGTAAAATGCTGGAAATACTTTTGAAAGAATATGAAGATGTATTTGTATGGATTCAGGGTTCTAATGATCTTGAGTATTTGGAACAACTGATTTCGCTTGAAAGAGTGAACATAGTATCTCGCAGCGTGGAAGCTTTTACAGAGATATTGCGCAAGGGGAACATCGATTATGTAGGGACACGGCTTCATGCAGGGATTCATGCCCTGAACCAGGGAGTTCGAAGTTTGATCATTGCAATTGACAATCGCGCTACTGAAATCGGGCGGGATGTAAACTTGCCTATAATATTAAGGGAAGATGTTGGCGAAAAACTCGCTGCAAGGATTAATGCACCTATAAAAACAGAAATTATACTTCCGGAGGAAAATATAATTCGCTGGAAAAGCCAGTTTGAAAAATAAGAGGAATGCGAATGAACTTTGCAAGAAAATTATTTTGGACAATTAAATTATATGGCTTAATGCAGAAAAAGGTGGAGATTTCTTGTGAGGAAGCAAGGAAGACTTTGGATGAATTTCTCCCGAATCGCTGCTTACCGCCATCTTTTTCACAAGTGGTTGAGTATAATCCACAGGTAGATGTGATGATCGTAGTTCCCGTTTACAATGTAGCGCCTTTCTTAGAACAATGTATTCAATCGATTTTGAATCAGAAGACAAGCTTTTCGTATATAGCAGTTTTTGTAGATGATGGATCGACCGATGGTTCAAGTGATATTTTAGATAAATATGAAGGGCAGAAATCTATTGCGATTATTCATCAGGAGAATCATGGTTATTCCGGGGCAAGAAATGCCGGATTGAGAAAAATCCTGGGAGATTATATCTGCTTTCTTGATAGCGATGATTTTATGGCAGAAAACGCTGTAGAAATAATGATGAGTGCAGCTCGAAAAAATGATGCGGATATCGTAGAGGGGAGTCATTATCTGTATGGACCTAATGGTGAATGTAAGTTGGTAGCCCATTCTGAAATGTATGGTAATACTGCCAAGGAGAATCTGTTTGGGTATCCATGGGGGAAAGTAATTCGCAGCAGTTTCTTTCGCGATTTGTGCTTTCCTGATGGATATTTATTTGAAGACACAATTATGGGTTCAATTCTTTATCCTGAATGTGAACGCATAGTAACTCTGTCAGATCCGATATGGTTTTATCGACAAAACTCGTCAGGAATTACTCAAACTGTGGGAGAGAAAAGAGAAACAGTTGATACGTTCTGGCTTACAAAATACTGCATGGAGGAGGCTGACAGAAGAGGGGTCTTGGATAGTAGTCGGGATTGTCGTCGGTTCTACAATAAATTGCGCTTAAATTATTTGAGATTGCGAAGCATGCCAGTGGAAATCAAGCAGAGTGTCTTTGTGCTAAGCTGCGAATTATATCAGCAGTATTTTGAACAAACTGGAGAATACGTGGAAGGAAAATATAAGTGGTTGAAAAAGTGCTTGTCTGAATGCAGTTATGCAGCATACGAATACCTTATGCAGAGGTGGACTTGCCTTTGAAAACTAAGGAAAAGAGGGAAAGAAAATGTCAATACCTAAAGTTATTCATTACTGTTGGTTCGGAGGCAAGGAAAAGCCTGAAAGTGTAATGCGATGTATTGCCAGTTGGAGAAAGCATTGTCCGGATTATGAAATTAAGGAATGGAATGAAAGTAATCTGGATGTCACTGAAAATGCATATACAAAACAGGCTTATGATGTGAAAGCTTGGGGATTTGTTCCGGACTATTTACGGCTATGGATTATCTATAACTATGGAGGCATTTATTTAGATACTGATGTGCAAGTATTGCGTTCTTTTGACGAGTTGCTCAAGAACCATGCTTTTATGGGATTTGAGCGCGATACCGGTGATAGTAATGGAATGTTCGTAAACTGTGGGCAGGGGTTTGGTGCTGAACAGGGAAATGATGTGATTGCTGCACATATGGCGCAGTATGTAGATTTACAGTTTGCTCTGCCGGATGGTACCTATAACCGTACTCCCAGCCCGCATTATACCACAAATGTATTAAAACAGTTTGGCCTTGATAACAAGCGGAATGAAATTCAGGATCTTGGAGCAATAGTTATTTATTCAGATGACTATTTTTGTCCTAAAAGTTTTGCTACGGGTCTGGTTCGGAAAAGTAAAAATACTTATTCGATTCATCAATTTGACGGCTCGTGGTTTTCAGCAGAAGAACAAGAATGTCGACGTAAGTGGGAGCGAGATGCTAAAAAGGATTATTGGGTTCATCTTCCCAACCGGCTCTTAAAACACTTGTTGGGAGAAAGCGCTTATCAAAAACTGAAAAAAATCTTAGGCCGATAAGTGTACAGTGAAATGAAGACTGAAGGGAGATAAAAATGAACGCTATAGAACCAAAAAGATTTCAAACATGGATTACGCCAAAAAGAAAATTATTGGATTTTAATCTTAAAGAACTTTGGCGCTATCGCGATTTGATTCTGCTTTTTGTGCGTAGGACATTTGTTGCACAGTATAAGCAAACCATACTCGGTCCAGCCTGGGCTGTTATTCAGCCATTGTTTACTACAGTGATTTTTACCATAGTATTTGGTAATTTGGCTGGTCTTGCTCCAGAAGGAGTGCCTACATTTGTGTTTTATATGAGTGGCTCAGTTTTATGGAATTACTTCTCCGGTTGCCTTACAGGAACTTCCACAACTTTTACTGCCAATGCTGCAATATTGGGTAAGGTGTATTTTCCAAGATTGGTTATGCCCATTTCTACGGTCATTTCCAATATGATTTCGTTTGCGATCCAGTTTTGTTTCTTTTTGTTTTTTTTCACATATTATTTGATTGCAGGGGATTCCATTCATCCAAATGGGCTTGTCTTACTTACGCCTTTATTGCTGCTACACCTGGCGTTGTTGAGCCTTGGAGTTGGTATTATCATTTCAGCGCTTACTACGAAATATCGTGATCTGGTTATGATGATTTCTTTTGGTGTTCAACTGTGGATGTATGCCACTCCTATTGCTTATGATATGGCGATTATTCCGGAAAAATATCTATTTACCTACATGGCAAACCCGGTTACTCCTATCGTCAACATGTTTCGCTATGCGTATTTGGGTGTCGGTCAACCTTATTGGGAACATTATGGTCTTAGTATCATAGTTACATTATGCATTTTGATTCTGGGTGTAATTCTTTTCAATCGAGTTGAAAAAACATTTATGGATACAGTCTGAAAGGAAATAGAATGAATAAAGAAGTAATATGTGTAAACCACGTGTATAAAGAATATAGACTGGGTACTATTGGGGGGGGAACGCTTCGTGGCGATCTGCAAAGTCTTGCCGCTCGTATTAGAGGAAAGGAGGATCCCAACTCAAAAATTGGACAGAAAAATGTTAGTAGTGGGAAATTCCTTGCACTAAATGATGTGTCTTTTTGCGTCAATAAAGGAGAAAAAGTAGGAATCATCGGACATAATGGAGCTGGTAAATCTACACTATTGAAGCTTTTATCTCGTGTTACTGCGCCCTCTCAGGGAACAATGGGTTTTAATGGACGTGTTGCAAGCATGTTGGAAGTAGGAACCGGTTTTCATCCGGAGTTAACCGGGCGGGAGAATGTCTACATGAACGGGGCAATCCTGGGGATGAATCGTAAGGAGATTTCTGCAAAGTTTGATGAAATTGTATCTTTTGCAGAAATGGAGAAATTTATTGACACGCCAGTAAAGCGCTACTCTTCCGGCATGTATGTTAAATTGGCATTTGCGGTTGCTGCGCATCTCGATTCAGAGATTTTGGTTATGGATGAGGTGCTTGCCGTTGGTGACATGAAATTTCAGCAAAAATGTCTGGGAAAAATGGGAAATGTGGCAGATGAAGAGGGCCGCACCATTTTATATGTCAGTCATAATATGAATACAATTCGTCAGCTTTGCGATCGCTGTATTGTATTAGATCATGGTAAGTTGATATTTGATGGAGACGTGGAAAAGGCAATCGAGCTTTATTCCGATATGGGAAATCATACCTTGTTGCCCAAAGTAAATCTCAGCAACCAAACACGTGTAAGCAATACCTTGGGTAGAGACGTTAAAATGATGCAATTCAATTTTACCGGCGACGAAAAATGCGAAATACAAATGAAAAATATGCTGCCATTTGAACTGGTGCTGGACAGTAAAACAGAGAGAAAAGATGTTTGTTTTAGATGCATGATTTATTATAGTGATGATACACCGGTGTGCATGGCTGGATCATCCAGAGGAGAGATTGTTTTACAGGCAGGTGAAAATCGGATTCAGGGCGAGATCGATACCGGCATTCTTGCACCTGGAACGTATCACATGAAATTGGCTGCGTATTGTGTCAACGACTATGGTACAGAGGAACATCTTGATGTTTTGGACAAAGCTGTATATTTTACGGTTGATGACAGTAAGATAATCAACAACATGCAGTGGTTACATCAATATTGGGGACATGCTGCAGTAAAAATGAAAATTAGCAATGTGATATAAACTGAAGTCCATAAAGAAAGTATATATTGCAAAAAGAAAATGCGAAGTTAGAGTAAGTTATTAAGTAGGAGGTGAACGATTTTGGCAGATAGACAGACGATTAATTATGCAGTCTATATACGAGTGATAGGAACAGTTTTGATCTTACTCTGCCATTTGACACAGCAAAATGTAAATCCTTATATTCAGAAGATGAGTCAGTTTTTTAATATTGGAGTTCCTATTTTTTTCATACTCTCCGGATTTCTTTTTGGGATAAATCCTAAAGGAATTAAAGAATGGAAAGGATGGTATGTGAGACGTATAAAACGGATTTATATCCCATATGAAATTTTTATCGTTATATTAGCGGTAATATATTTTTTACAAGGGCTAAATGTTTTTACAAAAGACTGGTTACTTTTAATAATCGGAGCTCAGGGATCGAATGTGGGAGTATGGGGAGCAGAACAGACTTGGTTTATATCAGCTCTTTTATTATCCTATTTATTTACACCTTTGATTAGCTGGTTGATAGTAAAAAATGAATATATTAAAATTATTATGTTGGTAACAGTGATAGGATTACCGGTGCTATTGTCTTTGTTAAAACCAGTGTGGGCATTTACATTATTTACACCAATTGTAGAATACTTAATTGCTTTTTGGATCGGAAGAAATATTGATAAAATCAAATTTTCTTTAAAATATGTATTATGTGCAGCAAGCTTATTGGTATTTTCTTTTAGTATCAGAATTTTGGCAAAGGTTATATGTGATGGAAGTATTCTTTATGATCGACTTATTGTTTTTTATACACATATGATTGCAGCGTTTTGTCTTTGCTATATTATCAGTAGCTTATGTCAGAACATAAAAGTCTATAAGGTTATAAACTGGTTTAGCAACATTAGTTTTGAGATTTATCTTTTTCATTATATGTTTACAGTAGGTCCTGTGTCCTTATTTGGTTCTACGCCAAATTGGATAACGGATTGTATACTGGTTATGCTTGTAACATTGGTTGTTTCAACATTAGCACGTGCATTTGCTAATAGAATTTTATATGCAATTAAGAAAACCAAACATGTTCATGGTGTATAAAACAGGCTGGCGTTTATAGAAGGGTTGCGAGCACCCAAGCAGGGATAGTTCCCTGGACGAGAATGTGGATTGTATTATTTTGATGAGCGGGAAAAGGTCATGGTGCTGCTCACAGGAATTTGTGTAGAGAAAAGGAATTTATTAGATGGACAAGATAAACGAAATGTTTTTGCAGGCATTAAAAGCCTCTTTATGTAATGAAAAGGTTGATTGGGATTTTGAAATACAGCCGCAGGAGTGGACTGAGTTATTTCAGCAGGCAGAAACACACCGTATTCTGCCGATGATTTATGATGCCGTGTATCATTGCCAGGCGGCAAAGAAAGTGGGGGACTCTTTTCTGGAACCGTTCAAGAGAAGAGCATTACAACAGATCAAGATTCAGACAATGAAGACCGGGGCGTTTTTGCAGCTTTATCAGTATCTGGGGGAAAAGGGGATCAAGCCTTTGATGGTAAAGGGTATCATTTGCAGGGAGTTGTATCCCAACCCTGATTATAGAAGCTCAGGTGATGAAGATATGCTGATACAGCCGGAGATGTATGAAATTTGTCATAAAGAACTATTGGAGTATGGCATGGTCGTTGTCGATCTCGGGCAGGATATACAGAAATCTTACGAAGTTCCTTATGGGAAGCAGGGAAGCCCGATTTATATCGAGCTGCATAAATATTTATTTCCGCCGGAGTCAGAGGCTTATGGGGAATTCAACCAATTTTTTGGAGATGTCCATGAGCAGGCAATAGAAATATTGGTTCAGGAAGTGTCCATTTCTACAATGGATTACACATCCCACTTTTTTTATCTGATCTGCCATGCATTTAAACACTTTCTGCATAGCGGATTTGGTATCCGCCAGGTTTGTGACATTGTTCTTTTTGCAAATGAATATGGTAAGGAAATTGACTGGATAAAGATTCTGGAACAGTGCAGGACAATTCATGCGGAAAAGTTTACGACAGCCTTACTGCAGATTGGAGAAAAATATCTGACATTTTCTCCGGATAAAGCTTGCTTCCCTCCGGAATGGAGAAATATTTCAGTGGATGAGACTGTACTGCTGGAAGATTTGTTATCCGGAGGGATTTATGGAAGCTCTAACATGAGCCGTAAGCATAGCAGTAATATTACGTTAAGTGCAGTTCAGTCGGAGAAGAAAGGTGATAAGTTCCGATATGGAGTTTTAAGAACAGGATTTCCACCAATCAAGTACATGGAGACAAGGTTCCCGTATTTAAAAAAGTTTCCTTTCTTATTGCCGGTTGCATGGATTAGCCGCATTGTAAAATATGGGAAGGAAACCGGTCAGGGCGGAGAGAATAACGCTGCTGACAGTATTAAAATCGGTAACAGGAGAATTGAGCTGATGAAGCAGTATGGGATTATTGATAATAAAAAGGAGTTTAAATAAGGCAAGAGTATTGGAACATGATAATATAAAGAATGCAACGGATATCGCTAAAAAAGTTGTATGATGACGATTAATATGATAATATAGTAATAGCATTTTGTTGATTTAATACGTAAAAGGGGAAGCTTTTAGTCGGGAACTAAAAGAGAATGTAGTATGGAAAAATATATTTATCGGTTTCAGATATCCAATAACCAACAGGAGTATTCAAAATGTCTGGAATTCATGGATGATATTGCGTCTAAAAGAATGAAAGGAACACAATATTATCAGCTGAATGTGCAATATTGTAAGGTCAATTCACCACAACCTGTTAATAAGAATCTTTTGCAGGGAGAGGGATTTTCAGAGTGGAACGGGGAACAGATTTGGGAAGAAAATGTTGAACGGATATATATTTTTTATGTTACCTGTTCGGATGAGGATGATGTTGTCAATTTAATTTATTTCTGTATGATAAAAGACAGATATCCGGAAAGTATGCTTTGTGTTGATTCGTCGAATCCCGGAATGGCAGCTTCTGTTATACCACATTTTCTTTTTGATGAAATATCGGAAAGTATGAAGGTACATAATGTCAGTACCACATATATACGTAAGGCAGAAAGAGAAAACTTGAACTACAATAACTTCGAGTATTTCATTAATGATGAGCATTACGGAATGATTCCGATGACAATGCCTTGGCAGAAGATATTTATCAAGTTTTCCAGTCTCATTAAGATTGATCAGAAGGCTAATACTGCCAGAGTCTGGGGAACACCGGTTGGAAGTTTTTTGCGTCAGTTTTATCAAAAGGTTGGTTGGCAGAATGAATCAGGATTCACATTGCAATATGTTTGTACGAATTATTGGCCCAAAATCATACCAAAAGCCTTGCTTAGGGATCCTAAGAACGCAGAGGATCAGAATCGGCTCGCTGGACAATACTGGGAGTATAATCTGTTCAGAATTTTTACAGAGTGCCTCTGCAAGCTTGAAGAGAGAAAGTACAGTCCGTTAACAAAGAGACGTTATGCAATCATACAGGATGGAAAATTCTTTGAATTGATTAAGGATATACCATTGCTTGCATTATATATATTCTGCTTATTTGATTATTTCTCAAAAGATATCTCAGAGATGGAATTAACAGATGAGGAACTTTTCGAAATATTTCAGGAAAGGATATTCAATGCGCGGGATATGGCAGAGGGCCTGTTACAAATAATCGAAAATGTGTATCATTCAGAGTATCACAAAGGTTACTTCTATTTCAGGATACACACTCTTAATAATGGGAGCAATGAATATTTAAAGCGAAATTATTTGAATTTTATTCAAAGTGAAACATTTAAGGTTGCCTCAGGGAAACAACATATATTGGAAGTAAAGGTGGCCGATTGTTCTCAGCAGGCAATTGCTGATATGTTTTTGAACAATTATAAAAAGAGAATGGATGTGGTGGAGGGAGAGGATAGAGAAGCCTTCAATAGACTTTATCCGTGCGCAGAAAAAGTTACCCTGAGGTCGTTTTTTAATCCGAGTGATGAGGAAAGGGATTTTTGGCAGAGTTATAATAGCATTGCAGAGAATATAGTACATCATTATGGTTTACAAGCATTTGATTCCTTTGTTTTAAATAATCAGGGATATTTTTATGTACAGAGTAAAAAAGGTTATTGTTTGAGCAGAGAGGAAGAGTTTTATGATTCCTTGAGAGAAAAGCAGTTAAATAGCTCCCATACAATACCAGGATCTCAATATGAGGTCCTAATCCCGTTCCAGACAGAGTTGGAGCCGAAGAATACTTCGCTAAATGTAAATATTAACTATACGAAAAAGCTGTTATTAGATTATAATGTGGTACGATCCCTACCTTTTACCAGTGAAAGATGTACAAGGTGTTTTGAGGAACAACCTGATTCTTGGTCGTATCAGGAAAAAAAGGAAGGAACCATTCACGCATTATATCAGAAGTTCCATGAAACAGTAGAAACACATGAGAATGAAAAAGAAACTGTATTATGGTGTTCTGCCAGAGAGATTGCACTTACTATGACAGAGATGTTCTGTAAGGTGATCATGCTTCATATAGTAAAACTGCCATCGGATAGGCAATGCTTTTTGCTGGTAACTGACTGTACGCAGGCACATTTTATGGAAATTACCAGAATGTTTGCATTGTTTTATGATAAACAGGGAATGTCTTCTATTATGGACAGGGTGCAGATTTATTTAGCAGGAGAAAATAATGAAGAGTTTTTGATTGCAGGAGGAAATATCGGAACGCTTGCAGTAAAATCGGAAAAACTGGTGTTTGCTAAAGGTGTGACTCCAAAATGTGTTGGAATTCTGAAAACAATGTTGAGAAATAAACCCGTGGGCGTGCAGGACTCAGATGTTGATATTATTCCTTTTGACATGATCAGGTATAGTGAAGATAGGGAGACTCTGTTCGAGAAGAATGTCGGAAGTGTATTGGATACTGATATTCAGTCTACAGAATTTGGCTGCAAACTACAAAATTTGCATGTCAGAATAGGAAATAAGATTCATATCACTACGTTTTATGAAGCTGAATTACTGTTTCATAATAACTATTACACGTCTCGATTTGCTTATTGGCTGGCACAGAAAATTTATGAAGACGATAAGCTTGATAAGAGTAAAAGTATTACTTTGGTAGGATACGAAACTTATTCAGAAATGCTGCTTCGGGAACTTCAAATGATGTTAGAAGCACAATGGAAGGAATATGCTCCCAAAATTGAAAGTATCATATATGAGCAGAAGACGATGGAAAAATTTCGTGCGTCCGGAAAGCTTTACGAATATGCAGACAGCCAGTTCATTTTAGTGGTTCCAATTAACTCGACTACGACAACTCACAGTAAGCTGGCCGCATTTTTACAGCAGTCTATAGAAAAATCATGGAAGCAGCAATATGAAAATATTGGAGATTCGAAAATCAATATTGCTGGAAATTATGGTGTTGTGGTCATCGGCCCGGATCATGAAACGGCCAAAGAAATGCAGATAGAATATTGGGAGGAAAAAGAAAAATACGAACTTTATTCTAAAGTTCTGGATGATAAGGTTACATATTTTATCAAGGTTGTGGGAACATGGCATGAACCGCTGCAATGTAGGAAGTGTTTTCCTCTGGAAGACTATACATTGGAGCAGCCATTAATAGAGACAAATAAGGAATCCATTGTGCCCATGCACGCAATACGGATCAAAAGCAGGTATGCCAAGGAGCAGTATTCACCTTTTGATTGGGCCAGCGTGGATGTATCAGAATTGAAAAAGGTAGAAAAGCTGGCTGATTATTTGGTTTATGGACATATTGTGAGAAAGAACAACCACTTTAACTATTATTTTGATACAGATAAATATTTTCACGATAATTCGGTTCAAAAAGATGTTATTGAGTGGTTAAAACGGTGCAGGAAAGACTACGATGAGGCAAAGCGAACGGAAGGAGTTGTATATGATATAATTGTTGCACCGCTTCATTTCAGTAATGCGGCATTTGTTAATGCAGTGAACCGATATTTTTTTAATGATGCGGCTCTAGTATTGCATTTTGATATTGAAAAGGAATTTAGAAATAATGTCAAAACAAAGTATAGCAATCTGGTTACTTTGTACGAGAATTTGTGCGCATACAATAAGAAGGCTACGATTAATTTCCACTATGCAGATGATACGATTGTGTCAGGTGGCACATATGTTCGTGCACATAGTTTGATGCAGTCTCTTTTTCCGCGTAAAAAAGGAGCAGAGAATGTAGCGGTCAATGTATTTGCCAGTGTTATGATATTATTGAATCGAATGTCCTTGGATTCACAGCGTAATTATATATCTGATATTCGTTTTTTCTTTTCTTATGTAAATCTTCAGATTTCTTCAATGCGAAATCATGAGGATGCTTGTGTGTTATGTAAGAAGGAAAGTGATTATCTTCTGTTGGCGGAACAGTCTTCATTGAATGAAGTCTCCTGGTATTGGAAAGAAAAAAGCGGAAGATATCATTATTCTGAAATAGAGGAATATCATGTACGACATCAGGATATAATGTCACAAGAGGAGCAGGAAAAAGAACTACGCCAAAAGAAAAGAGCGGTTATGCGTATGATATGTTCTCACAAAGCGAATCTCCTCTTGTCCAGAATCAAAAATGATTACAATGAAGAAGGCATAGAAAGGCATATTTTTGATGAGCTATTAGTAAGAGATAAGGAAGTAGTAGATATTGAAGAAATGATCGCTTATTTAAAGGTCATTGCACGCCCGTTTATATGCTTTAATAAAGAGGTTAAGAGTGCCATATTCAGTATCATGCTGAAGATGTTAAATTATTTACTGATGGATGCTAATGGCAGAAAACAGGCAGGAGAGGAATATGAGAATATCAGTAAATGTCTGAATGCTGTGATAAATAGTGAAGAGGATATGTTGTTGCTGATAAGGATTCTGATAAACCGTCTGGTAGAGTTGGGGTCAAATTATATTATAAGAAAAGAGAACATGGAAGCTCTGTTGGACTATGGGGTAAAACTGAGCGATAAGCAGAGAGAAAAGTTCTTTTTCATTTATGTAAATCGGGTGAAGCAGCTGATTTATAATGGTACGGATGAAACAAAATCTCTGTTCTTTGAACATCTACTTCTTTATGATGAGGAATATGCGGGAAAGGAATGTATTCCGGATAATTTTAAGTGTTCCTTTGAATCCGGGGAAAAGGATGCATGTCTGAGAACTATGTTCTTGGAAAATTCTAAGGTCATAGTAAATGGTATAGGATATCTTAGTTTACTGGAGAATTATGATAAAGATCATATTGAGGAGGCTTTGAATCATAGCTATTATCTGGAGAATTATGCACAGTTTTTGCAGTTTCAGAAAGTGGTAGAACACAAGGAGGGAAGGTTTTCTTTCATTGGAAATGAATGCGATAAAATACAAGGAATGATTGGCTTAAGGAAGCAGTTGAATAAGATCTTGAAGCCTGATAAAAAAACTGCCGTTGCTTCATCGGATAATACTTACGGATTGTTGCTGAACAATATCATAGCAGCAACGGGAGCAGCAAACGGTGAATTTATTGTTCCGTATAAGGGCTATAATAAAGAAGAGAATTATCTGCCCCTGGAATTGAAACGTCCCAGCGTGAACCGGTATCCTAAATTTGATGATAGTACTTTAGTCAGGTTAGTTGAGAAGTATAAGGAAAAGCTGAATAATGGTACATATTATATTGAATGGGATGGAGCTTGCGAAAAGGGAGGTAAAGAGGGAAATGCTTATGTTATCATCCGATATGTAGGTATGAAGAAAGAAGTTGAGCGAATATCGGAAATCTATCTGATATTACTTTTTAGGGAAATTACAAATACACAGCTGTTTATTGCTCTCAAGAATGTATTGACCTTTAGAAAGGATATTTGGACTGTTTTCAACCTTACAAGTGATACACTGCTCAAAAACTGGATGAATGACAGATATTATAAGATGCAAATGAGAAAAGCAAGATCAGTTGGGCACAGAGATTTGGATAATTTAAAAGAATGTCTTGACTATGTAGCCCAAAACTATCACAATAAGGATTGTAAAGAGGTATACGAAAAGTATCTTTCATTAGCAGTGGATAGCCTGATAGGATATTATAATACAAAAATCCTCAGTGGCGAGTTTAAGGATTCTGCCGGTAATTGTCCTGGTACTTATACTTTTGGGGAGTTCTGGAGTTCAATAGAAAAGGAGGTTAATGCAGCGGCAGAATTGTGGTCTTTGACACTATTGGATAGAGAAGGACAGTCTTTTTATAAGGAAAGTGTGACCGGCAATATTAGAAGATGTCAGATTGAGGGGAGAGATGCACTGCCTGATCCAGGTACCTGTGAAATGATGATTTTGTCAGCATTGCAGAGTATAAGAAGACATTCTAAAGAAAACGATGTAAATGTAATCATATATGAGGCAGAAGGGTTTCTGTATATTAAGAACAGACTTTCTGAAGATTGCCAGGGGATTAAGGAAAATCTGAGAAGGGCAGAAAGAAGAGAAGGTGCCGGAATATCAGTGGCTGTCATAATTGATATATGTAAGATTTGGTATAATAACGAGGATACGATTGTATATGTAGAGGACGAAAGCAATTATTTTGTTGTAAGATTACCTATGTTAGAGATAGCGTCAAATAAGTAAAGCCTTGAACCATGGAAAAAGGAGGAAATGAAATGGATATTAAATTGCTTTTGATTGAAGATGATGTGAATGACGTTGGATTAATAACAGATGCAATCAACGAGTTTGAAGATGTTGATTGGATGGGAACAGAGTATCATTTTGTTGTTGAACATTTACCGGGAATGGGTGAAAAAGAGAAGATAAGAGGCAGAGAATATCTGTTTTATGATGATCACATCCTGGATGAGATTGAGCAGAGAATACAAAAAAAGGCAAACGGAATTAATTTGGGATTGTTACTGGATGTAGTTCTGACTAAGGATGAGTTGGAGTCAAAAGATAAAAATTTTTATCCGGAAGTAAATATGGCCAGAACGATATATGAAAGATTTCATGATAAATTACCGATTTATGTTCTTACATCAGTTCCTTCTTTTTATACGCACAGTGAACGAATTATGGGGGCAGATCTGTCTGAACAGTTTATTCCTAAGGAGGTATTGTTAAAATATAAGATGAAATCTATGCTTGAAAAGCTTAAGAATTATTACATTAAATGGGGACAGAATGAATAGCTTACGAATCATTATGTTGTAGATAGATTAAAGAGTATTGTATACAATGGAAGAAGGGGAAATAATGATCGGAGATTATAAGGAAGTATTACCGTTAGACAATCAAAAATATGATAATGTGAAATTGGAAGAATGCGAAGCATTTAAGATCCCTGGGAAAAGTCTGTTCCACTATACATCCAGAGAGGTGTTTTGGAAAATTGTCGAGGATGAAACTTTTCTGGCTCGTCATATACTGTTCTCAAATGATTCTGAGGAATATGAATTGGGGAAAGAAAAGATTGATAAGATTTTAAAGCAAATCGGGTCTACAGCCGATATTGAAGAACCGGAAAAGAATGAAAGATATATGATATGCTTCTGCGAAGAAAAAGATTTACTGAGTCAGTGGAGGGGATATGCACAGAATGGTATTGCTATGGAATTTGATTTTTCGTTGGGCAGATATGGATTGACTAATGCGGACGGGACGAAGACTCAATTTTCATCATATCACTGTTTTACACTGGTCAATAATGAAGCTGCTATGAAGAAAAAAGTGTATGATAAGGATGACTCGGCGGAGTATAATGTAGAGGAGTACGAGAAACGTTATGTTTCAAGGACGGATAAGAAGTCTGAAAAGCTTGTTACATTGTGTATTGCAGCGCCATATAAAGTGTTCTACGTTGAGAAAAATGAGAGTGAGGACAACGACTTTGATAAGATGTTACAAAGTTTACAAAGTATGGATAATACAGTGCCAAACCTTATTAAATTGATCCCTTATATTAAGAATGAAAAATTTGGCGAAGAAATGGAATATAGGCTGGTCTTTGACTTGTGGGGATTAATAGGTGACAAACGGGAATGGATTAGAGGCGAAAAGAATATCTATCTGGATGTAGATGGAGTAAAGAAACCGAATATTCGTGTTGAATTTGGTAATGCATTGGAGCGATTAAAAGAGAAAACAATTCGCTTATATTATTCAAACAATATGTATAAAGATGCATTAGAGAAATTTGTCGCCAGTGAAAAAATGGATATAGAATTGGTGATGGTCAGTGACCCTGCATTAAAAGAAAACGAGATTTTACTGGGAAATGGCCAGAAGCAGGAAATGGTAATGAGGGTGTTATCTGCATTTATTCAATCACAAAAGGATATATTTGTGAATACCAAAATATGGTGTGATGGGCATTTACCTATGAGACGGATAATGGTAGGGCCGAGTAAAGACGCTGAACTTATGAAAAAGAGTATTATTCAGTATAAACATAATAAGTACTGGATGAAATATATTGATGTGGTAATTTCAGATATTCCGTTCAGAAATTAGTATTATAAATCATGGTTGGTTTGTACCTATTAAAACAAATAATAAAGTTGTTTTAATAGGTATAAACCAAATTTTTTGTTATCCATCCTTGCAACTGCAGTTCATTTTTGATATAGTATATAGTTGACATAGAATTATTTGCTTTGTTAGCAGCAGATAGAAAAGGGGATTAGTCGTAGATGAAGAAGTTAAGGATGTTCAGCATAGCGTTATTATTCATGTCAGTTGTTGCATTTTTGCTGTTTAAGGTATATCAGCGTATGACAACGGACAATATCCCACCGGTAATTACCTGTGAAACGGACGAACTGGTTATTTCAGTGTACGCAGATACAAAAGATCTGCTCCGGGGCGTAACCGTGCAGGACGATGTGTCCGGAGATGTAACTGACAGTCTGGTAGTTGAGAGTCTGTCTTCTTTTACAGAAGAAGGAATAGGCATTATTACTTATGCAGCAGTAGATGAATCTCTGAATGTAGCACGATGTGAGAGAACAATCGTATACAAGGGATATAGGCCTCCTGTTTTTGAACTGAGTGCGCCATTGTCCTTTACAGTGGGAGAAAAAGCGGATATTCTGTCCTGCATAACGGCAGAAAGTGTACTGGATGGTAATCTTACCTCCAATATCAAATACTCTATGGAAAGTACGCTCAATAACATGGTTCCGGGCAGTTATCCGGTAGAATTCCGCGTAATGGACAGCTGTGGAAATACCGTTTATCTGGATGCTGAGATTGAAATTTACGAAAGAGCATATGCCGGTATTGATGTTAAACTGAGTCAGTATCTGGTATACATACCGGCAGGAGAGACTTTCGACCCTGGGGAATATTATGTAGGTGCCAGCCAGGAGGGAATCCTGACAATTCAGTCAGATGTGGATACACGCAATCCGGGAACTTATTATGTAGATTATTTTGTAGAGGGAGAGCGATTAAGCGGAAAGAGCCGATTAATTGTAGTTGTACAGTAATTCGGGCTGCATGAACCAGAGAGGTAAAATGTAATGGAAAATGAATTTCAGAAGAAACAAATGGAGCACATTTACAATATTATCCGGGATGTTTTGAAAGATTGGTGGGTTGCTTTATTTATTGCGGTATCAATCTCTTTGTTATCCTATATTTTGGCATCTGTCACTTATCATCCCACATATACGTCCAGTACCACCTTTGTTGTTTCTGCAAAAAGCAGTACCATGGGCACCTATGCCAATATCAGCAAAACGAATAAACTGACAAGCACCTTTCAGTCCGTTTTGGACAGTCAGGTCTTAAAAAAGAAAGTGGCAGAATCTTTGGAAATGGACTCTTTTGACGGAACGATTTCCATTTATGTAGTTCCGGAAACGAATCTTCTCACAGTATCGGTGACAAGTGATTCGCCGGAGATTTCTTTCCGCCTGTTAAAAGGAATATTAGACAACTATCAGACTATTTCTGCCAATGTGCTTGGAGAGGTAGTTATGGAGATATTTGAGGAGCCCAATTATCCTTCTTATCCTAATCAATACTTCAATGGAAAGAATATCATGAAGAGAGTGTTCTTATATACCGGACTTTTAATGGTCTGTGTGTTGGGGCTTTTGTCATATTTTAAAGATACGGTGAAGTCGGAAGAAGAGATTTCGGAAAAACTGGATACCAATGCTTTTGGTGTCTTAAAGTATGAGCCTGCTTATCGCAATCTCAAAGCTTTTTTGCGGGGGAATAAGAAGAAAATGTTGATTACGGAGCCGGCAGTCAGCTTTGGATATGTGGAAAATATCAAGAAGATGCGGACAAAATTATTTTATCAGAACGCGGATAGTCAGGCAAAAGTATTGTTGGTGACAAGTGCCATGCCCAAAGAAGGAAAAACTACTGTCGCTGTCAATCTGGCTCTGGCCATTGCACAGAGAGGGAAGAAAGTACTTCTGTTAAACGGAAATCTGAAGCAAGGTACGTTGGAAGAACTTCTGGGTGTCGCAGCACCGGAGAAAGAGGTCTTGGAGCTTGCAGGACAGGTAAGACAGACCAAGCATATGTCTCTGTATTTATGGACTAATTATGGAAAGAAGATGAAGTCCACAGAATTTTTGGGTTCCAGACGTTTCGGCGAGTTCTTGAATCAAATGAGAGCAGAGATGGATTTTATTATTATCGATGGACCGGCTGCCATAGGCAATGCAGACACGGAAATCCTGGCCAGAAGATCCGATTTTTCATTGCTGGTTGTGAAGCAGAATGATGCAAAGGTGTCAAGTATTAATGATACCATTGATATGCTCAGCGGATATGGCAAGGGAGTCATAGGATGCGTGCTGAACAATGTTTTCCATCCGGGAACAGTGCTTGGTTACGGTTACGGATATGGCTACGGATATGGATATGGCAAATATCGCTATGGCAAGTATCGTTATGGCAAGTACGGCTCCTATTATGGACATTATCATAGATCATCGCAAAAGGATGTGAAGGAAGAGGAGTAAGAGATGGGGCATCAGGAAAGAGAAAACAACGCAGAATTGGAGCGTATCGACATTATAGAGTTTTTGCAGGAGTATGTTAAGAAGCTTTGCAGAATGTGGGTATGGCTGGTGATTTTCAGTCTGCTTGGTGCAGGACTGTTTTACGCAAGGGTACAAAGGCAATATGTTCCGGTCTATACGGCATCGGCGACCTTTGCCATTAGTATTTGGGACAATCAACAGAGTAGTAGTTCCGCTTATTACGATAATGCCGCGGCAGAGCAGATGGCTACCACTTTTCCATATATTCTGACAAGTGGAGTATTGCGCAGACAGGTGGAGGCGGATGTTGGTGAATCAGTGGCTACCGGAAGTATCAAGGCAGTGGTAGCCAATAATACGAATCTGCTGACATTATCCGTAACAAGCGTGGATCCGGAAAGCGCTTATGAGGTGCTTCAGTCTGTGATAAAAAATTATCCGTCCCTGTCAGAAGTTATTGTTGGCAGGGTGAATATGGCGCTTCTGGATGAAACCGGAATTCCCACAGTACCGGATAACCCAAGAAATTTTACGCGGCAGATTATAAAGGGAGCGCTTTGTGGTGTGATCCTGGTGGCTGGCTGGGCGGCACTGAAGCTTTTCACCAGAAGGACCATTCGTAAGGAATCGGATGTGCAGGAGCGGATGCATATCAAATGCTTCGGAGCAGTTCCTCAGATTACCGCCAAGAAGCGTTCCAATTCTCTCAAATGGCGCATTGTCCTTACAGAGCCGCGAATAGAAGGTGTCTTGCGGGAACCATTGCGCATCATACGTAACAAAGTAGAGCGGTACGTAAATGAGAGCGGAAAAAAAGTATTTTTGGTCACCAGCGCCCTTGCCGGTGAAGGAAAGAGTACGGTTGCAGTGAATCTGGCTCTGTCCCTGGCACAGGCAGGTCATAAGGTGGTTCTGATTGACTGCGACCTGCGTCACCCCTCGGGAAGGGAAATTCTTGGAATAAAAGATGGTAACGGACTGGGCGAAGTGCTCACAGGCAAAGCCGAGATCAATGACTGTATGCTTAGGGCTAATGAACTGGGTCTGGGTAAAGATATGAATGTGATGATCATTCCGGGAGGAAAGCCTGTTGAAGGAGGATC
The DNA here is from genome assembly GCA_017465845.1 of Lachnospiraceae bacterium. Taxonomy (GTDB): domain Bacteria; phylum Bacillota; class Clostridia; order Lachnospirales; family Lachnospiraceae; genus Acetatifactor. Next base: position 82,382 of record JAFTVH010000002.1, read on the forward strand.
CGAGCTGTTGGAATCCAAAAAAATGGGAGCTCTGGTGGAGATAGTGAAAAAGTGGGCAGACTATGTTATTCTTGACAGTGCTCCGGCAGGGCTTTTGACTGATGCCGTTGTATTGGCCCAGTATGCGGATGCTGCCATTTTCGTTGTGCGAAAGGACTATGCTAAGGTGGATTATATCATGGATGGTATGGAACAACTGGCGGAAAGCGGAATCTCCATCATTGGCGGCGTATTGAATGGAGTGTAAGAAGAATTGGCACAGTAAGGAAACAAGAGTGAAGAGAGTATTAGATACGACGGAGTATGTAACTGTTTTAAAAGAGCTGGTCAATGAAGGGAAAGAACTCAACGTGGTGGTCGCCGGTAACAGCATGTCACCATTTCTTGTTCATGAGCGGGATGTCATTTACTTCAAAAAGCCGGATAGAACGCTGAAACGTGGAGATATTGTTTTTTTTCAAAGAAAGAACGGTTTTTATGTAATGCATCGAATCTGGAAAAAGAAGCCGGAGGGATATTATATTGTTGGTGATGGTCAGTTTGAGATAGAAGGACCGGTGCAGGAAGAACAGATTTTTGCTTTGATCACAGGTGTGTGCAGAAAAGGAAAAGAGCTGGGACCGGGTAATCTCCGGTGGGAATTTTTTGAACATATTTGGATTCGGATTGTTCCGTTTCGAAAATATTTGCTTAGATTTTATGGAAAGATTGTGAAGAGGAAATGAAAGATAGGGATAAAAAAGAAGGGAACAAAAAAATCCTGTCATCGGAATCGTTGAATATCCTGATCAGTAAATGGAAAGACGGTACTTTTTATGAGATTCTGGATGACTGGAAGTGGATCTTTCATTATAGTGCGAGATACAGAGCAGGGATTGTGCTGTATGTGTTCCTTGGGATTTTGAGCACATCTCTTTCTCTGATCAGCAGTGTAGCCGGTAAGTATATGATTGATATCATTGTAGGGTACAAGATATCGAAATTACCCGTTGTTGCTGTAATTATGGTAGGCGGAGCAGTAGTAAGTCTTGTACTTAACAGTGTAGTCAACAGAATAAGTGCAAAGTTAAACATATTAATAAATAATGATATTCAGGCGGATATTTTTGATAAGATTATAGATGCAGAATGGCTTGAAATCAGCAAATATTCCAATGGGGATATTTTAAACCGGTTTAATAGTGATGTTGGGACGGTCAGTGGGAATGCCATTACGTGGCTGCCCTCAATCATTATTACCGGATATAGTTTTGTAGCAAGCTTTGCTGTTATTTGGTATTATGATTGGATTATGGCGTTGATTGCTCTGGGGAGTACTCCCGTACTGTTGGTTTTATCCAGGGGGATTCTACGAAAACAACGTGATTATAATCTCAAGATCCGTGAGATGGGTAGTCAGATGATGGCTTTTGAGGTGGAGACTTTTGGAAATTTTGATACCATTAAGTCCTTTGGAATTGCGCCGGATTATAGTCAGAAAATGCGCTCACAGCAGGAAAAATACAAGGATGTCAGCTTAAAATACAATATGTTCAGCATAAAAATAAATATTTTGATGTCTTGTATGGGCTATCTGGTGCAGTTTCTGGCATTTGGATATTGTTTGTTCCGTTTGTGGACAGGGGATATCACATATGGAACAATGACTTTATTCTTACAGCAAAGAAGCAGCCTCTCTAGTGCGTTCCAAAATCTGATATCAGTTGCACCGGCATTTTTACTTAGCTCTGTAGCAGCCGGACGTATTCGGGAACTTACAGAACTTTCTAAGGAAATACACATTCCGGTAAGTAATGAGGTGAAAGAGCTTGCAAATGAGGGAATGGAAGTACGTATGAAACGTGTTGCCTTTTCTTATACGGAAGATGCGGCTGTAGTGTATGATTCTTCCTTTAAGGTGCAGCCAGGTGAAATAGTTGCTTTTGTAGGCCCCTCAGGAGAAGGCAAGACTACGGTGCTTCGTATGCTTCTGGGATTGATTCATCCGGAAAGAGGCGAGGTGTTTCTAAGAGGAAAAGATGGACAGCCCATACCGGTGAATGCTGAGACGAGATGCTTTTTTGCCTATGTTCCCCAGGGAAATACAATTCTCTCCGGGACGATTGCAGATAATATGAGAATGGCTAAGCAGGATGCCACGGATGAAGAAATTATAGAGGCCCTGAAGACGGCCTGCGCATGGGAGTTTGTGAATAAAATGCCGGGAACGATTGACAGCAGCGTGGGAGAACGTGGCCGTGGTCTGTCGGAAGGTCAGGCGCAGAGACTCGCAATTGCCAGAGCAATTCTACGAGATGCGCCGATCCTTCTTCTGGATGAAGCTACTTCAGCGTTGGATGTAGCTACGGAACGCAGGGTTCTTCAGAGTATCGTCAGCCGGGATCCAAATAAATCATGTATTGTTACGACCCACCGCCCCAGTGTTCTGAATATGTGCCACCGGGTGTACGAGGTAAGGGATTCCAGAATTACGGAATTGGATGAGGAAACGGCAAGCAAGCTTGCGATGGATTTTTAGTGTAAGGGATGATGCGATGACAGATATACATGCACATATACTTCCGGGGATTGACGATGGTGCTGCGGATATATATGACACACTGGAAATGGCAGAAATTGCCGCCAGAAGCGGGATAAGAGCAATTATTGCCACGCCGCATTGTAATATCCCCGGTTATTATGATAATTATTTTAGCAATCACTACAAGGAAGTATTTGTAAATACTCATCGGGCAATCGAAAGGGAGAAGATACCGGTTAAGTTATATCCGGGAATGGAGGTCTTTGCAACGGAAGATCTTCCCAGACTTTATCAGAACGGGGATATTATCACGTTATCCCACAGTAAATATCTGCTGGTGGAATTTGCCGTTACAGAAGAACCCCTGTTTGCAGTACGAATCCTTGATCAGTTAAAAGAACTGGGGGTAAAACCGGTGGTCGCCCATGCGGAAAGGTATGAGTTTGTTCAGGACAATCCCCAGATTGTTTATCAATGGAGAAAAAAAGGATATGTCATTCAGGCTAATAAAGGAAGCTTTCTGGGGCGTTTCGGAAAAGATGCCCGGGAAACGGTATACCAACTGCTGGATCATAATCTGATTTCGATTGTGGCCAGTGATGCGCACAGTCCAAAATATAGAACTCCCTATCTGCTGGAGGCCTATGACATATTGCACGAGGAATGTGCCAAAGAGTACAGAGATGTTCTGTTTTATCAAAATCCGGCCAGGATATGCAAAAATAAGCCGATTCTGATGCCGGAGCCGGTTTCTTTTGAAGAATGAATTTGGGGGAATGAATCTGAAAGCGGAAGTAAGGAGTGAAAAATGAGTATGAAAAGCAAGAAAGTATTTCAATGGAAATACGTTGTCTGGGGAATTTCAGCATTGCAGTGTATTGTTTCTGCTATTTTAGGTTGGCGATTGATTTCCATGGGGATGTTGCCGGATGCTTATATGGTGGTTTATGTATTGTTAGTCCTGGGTTTGGACGGTCTGACAATCTTGATGGCCGGAAAGAAAGTGCCTGCGTTCTTACTGTGCATTATTTGTATCCTGGTTTCCTGTGTGATGGGCTATGGCGTATATGCCTTGAATCAGGTCAATACTACGGTTGAAAATGTTACCCGACCTCAGGAGGAAGTGAAGTCGGAAATGGCAATTCTGGTTATGGCGAATAGTGAGGCTAAGGAGATTACAGACTTATCTCAGTTTCATATCGGTTATGTGACGGAAGAAACGACTACCGGCGCGAAACAGGTAATGGAGGAAATTCATCAGTACGTTGGAGGCGATGTTACCTATCTGGAATATTCCAATGTACTTGATATGGTAGATGCTCTTTATGATGGTACGGTTAGTGCCATTATTCTTGATACAGCATTTGTGGATATGATTCAGGAAATGGATGGTTACACAGACTTTTTGACAGAGACAAAAGTTATTCATTCATTTCAAGTGGTGGACTATATTAAAATTGTGAAGAAAGAAGAACCTGCTGCAGAAACAGAACCTAACGATGAGGCGGCTGTGGATACAGAAACAAATAAGCGAGATAAATCGAAGCAATTTATAGTGTATATCAGCGGAATCGATACCGAGGGTGATGTCAGCAAAAAGAGCAGAAGTGATGTGAATATCCTTGCAATTGTAAATACAGAGACAAGACAGGTACAGCTGATCAATACGCCGCGTGATTATTTTGTTGAGCTGCCCAATAGTAAAGGGGTTAAGGATAAGCTGACACATGCAGGAATTTATGGAATCGAAAGTTCCATTGGTGCACTGGAGATGCTGTATGACATTGATGTGGATTATTATGTGCGAATGAATTTCAGCGGTTTTGAGAAAATTATTGATGCTGTTGGTGGAATTGATGTATATTCGGAGTGCGAATTTCATGTAGGTACTAAATATAAATATGTAGAAGGAATGAATCATTTGAATGGAGACCAGGCATTGATGTTCGCCAGAATAAGAGAGGTGTTCTCGGATGGCGATGTGCAGCGTGGCAGGAATCAGATGGCTGTAATCACGGGTATGATAAAGAAGGTCGTGTCTTCAGATATTTTAGCAGGTTATACTGAGGTATTGGATGCTGTCAGCTCTTCGTTCCAGACCAATATGAGTTCGGAAGAAATTTATGCATTGGTAAAAACGCAGTTATCCGATCCGGCACCATGGACGGTTGGTTCTTATACTGTGGCAGGTTCCGGCGCTTCCAGTACTACATTTTCCATGCCTAACAGGAAGGCATATGTTATGATACCGAATGAGAACATGGTAGAAACGGCTAAGGAATTGATACAGGCGGTATTTTCTGAGGAATAATTGAAAAAGTTAAAACATTTGTATAAATCAGCCCTGCAAACTGTCTTCAGTAAAAGTCAGTCTGCAGGGCTGTCCTTGTCTATATCTTATTCAGCCTCATCATAATAAGTCAAAGCATACACAAATCGTTCTGCAACTTTCCTGCGTCCCTCTACATTAAGGTGGATATTATCCGTCAGGTATTCTTTCGCGTTGTCCTCAGTAATCGTTCCATAGATGTTATCGATAAAAGTAACTTCTCTGTCATAAGAATATCCAAACTGTTTGATGACGTAAGTAGAAAGGACATCCTGATCATTATATCTGACCTGATCGCTGCTCACATACTCACCTTCATCATTGATCGCAAAAGCGTACGTAGGTGACATGACAATGATTCGGATGTGTGGGTAAAATTCCTGGATCAAATCAATTCCCGCACACATATTACCGGTGAATGTCTGAATGTCAGTATCGTTCTCGTCGCGGTACATACCGTGACCGGCAAGATAATCGCTTCCGTCGTACATCAGTACGATGACATCGACTGTGTTGAAATCGATATTCATCAATGTCTCGTAAGATTCAAGGCCATCAGCCGGCAGCTGTCCTTCCAGTTCATCGAAGATCCACTCATACAGATAATCATTATTGCGCAGACAAAAAGCCGTGGTGAGCCAGTAAAAATTAAAGGCATCTTTATGAGCAGTTTCGATGGCAAGTGTAGGATTCTCGGCTGCCAGAAAAGAATCACCTACCGAACAGTTATAGACAGTAGCGCCCGTCATCTCCTCAATCATATTCAACAGGTTGTTTTCGGAGTCTCTGTCATCTGCAAATGGGGAATTGCCGAAAGCTACAATAGTCGTCTGACCATCATCGACAACTTCAACGCCGTCTTTGGGAATCAGCGGCAGTATATGATCCAGTACTTCTAAGTCTTTATTGCCTTCGTAATCGGACAGATTTTGTACATTACCGAAATTACGGATGCGGTTGACGGCAAGGAAGACGATCAGCACAAGGATAGCTGCGAAACCGATGTGAATCAGAAATGACAGCTGTGGACGCTGCTTTCCCGATTCCTCCTCATCTTCCTCCTCGCAATCCGGGGCTTCTTCTTTCCGGTCAGGGACGGCTCCTTCGTTCCAGGTTTCAAAGGAATCCTTGTCCAAATCAATAATATCCAGGTCCGGGATATTGCGTGTGTTGTGTTTTGTATTATCTGGATTATTCGTTTGTTTCATTAATGTCCTCGCTATAATTTTTGAGTAATTGGTAAACTATAATTATTTTACTATTATATGACCGCGTTGTCCAGAATATTAGAAAGATTTAAGAAATTTCGATTGCATTTCTTGTTGCCTGAACTGTTACCATTTCTTAAACCGGCGTTATCCCTCATAATGTTCCCCTGCATACTTCTTCAGCGCCTGCCTATAAGCCCGGTTCATCCGGCAGGCATATTCCGGCTTACCGTCGAAACGCCCGGTCTCTGTAAAGGTAACGGCTGCGCAGTTCATACAGCTGTTGCGTTCTTCACATCCCGTACAGTCAGGACAAAGGCGGATTGCAGAGGTTTCTTCTTTTAATATCTGCCAGGTGGTCAGGAAACCATTCTCAAATGGACGAACTACCGGTTCACTTAACATACCGCACGGAACCATACGCCCATCCCAGGTTATCCAGAACTGTGACTTGGCGGCCATACACTGAATCGGATCCCCTAAGTCCAATTTACAACTGCTAAGCGGTCGTTCAAGATTTGCGGCACGTTTTCGAATCACTTCTATCCCCTCACGGTAAAGAACATCCTTGACCGAAAGCTCGCCGGCTTCTTCCGGTGAGAGCCTGGAAAATCCCTTACACTCACAGCGCCTTGCAGGCGGGAAGCAATAGGTTGTCATACGAAGCTCCAGATCTCTTGCAGGAGCAAATTCTTCAAAAAGTTCCCAACGGTTCAGATTATCCGGTATCATCGTGCAGTTCAGGTGTACAAGTATCCCTTCGCTGCGAAACCACTGCAGCGCATCCAACATCCGGTCATACGCCTCCGGGCTGCCGCACAGGGCTGCGTAGTCTTCGCTGCAGACACCATAGAGCGTAATATTTACCTGTGCCGGGGGCAGACGGTGGAACAATTCCTTAAGTTCGGGACTAAGAAGAGTACCGTTTGTATTGATACTGATGGACAGGCCCATCTGTGCCAATCCTTCATAAATCATCGGAAAATCAGACCGTAGCATCGGCTCACCGCCGGTAAGCAGTAAAAAGGTCATGCCGGCATCTGTGGCTTCTCTTGCCAGGGCCAGCCATTCTTCTGCAGTCTGTTCCCGTCCTATCGGTGCCATCTGTTCCGGGGTCAGACGGACATAACACATTGTGCAGCGCAGATTGCACCTGGGCGTTAGTTCAAAGGTGCCGCTGACCGGAACACCTGCAGCAGCTCCTTTTTGTGTTAATGCGCGGCGAATCTGAGCACTTGCTTCCCATGCCATATCAAATGCCTCCTTCAAATAATGTATGATAAGCCAGCCTGACTGCTTCTTCGTCCGGCCGGCACGATAATTCATAAACAGGTATCTGTTCCATAAGTTCTGCAATCATATTGCTAAGCTTTGACACAAAGTCGGAATTCCATGTGTTTACAATGGACTGATTGAACAGACGCCCAAAACCCTCGGCGCCTACTCTTCGAATAGAGTTTTCCTCAGCCTGTTTCAAAAGAAAAATACCTTTTAACGGAGCCTTCTCCCTGCGGTAGATTTTGGAAGTACCTGCCCATGGAGAGCCGCAGCCGTAGAAACCATCCGGCATTTTGCGGATAATACAGCGGTCACCGTTTAAAATGTCAGCTTCTAAATGTTGCTGCCAAAGAGAGGCCTGGGTAGATTTCCCGATGCCGGAGGGACCTGAAAATAGTACGGCCTGCCCATTCAGCTGAACCAGAGAACTGTGCAAAAGAAAGGCATTGTGGCGCATCAGAACTTCTTCGATGCCGATTAAGTGCAGAAGATGAAGCTCACCGGAGTAAAAATCCCAGCGGGAGGCAGGGTAGTATAGAACATTCTTACCATCCGGACACAAAAAACAAGCCACCTGGCATCTATCTTCCGCTGTTAAAGCGGAATAGACGCGCAGCCAACTCTCTTTATAGGGATATATTCTCATACCGTTACAACTTGCAGCAGGTTCCTGCCCTAAAGGTAACGGTGTCTTCAGTAATTGGACTTTGTATTCTACATCCGGAAAAGATACATCTTCACAGAGAAATGGTGTAATCTCTGACGGAAGATATACGGGATTCGGAAAGTTAAAACGTACAGTAAGTCCGGCAAAGGTTATTGCGGCAAAAGATTTTTGTGACATTATGAGCTAAATGCAGCACTGGCATTGGTGTGGTAGCAAATCTTGTCATAACCATCCATGCCAACGGCAGCCTCATTACAATTACCACTGGTAAACCATCCGGCGTATGCAAAATCCTTCATCTGATTTGTAGCGTCAGGGTCATTCTTTACACATTCACTGTTTACCAAACCAATCTTAGTTACACAAGCTGCAATTGCCTGCGTCAATTCATAATGTTCAATCGTAACGACCGGAGTCACATAAGCTTTCTTCATAATTATTCCCCACTTTCTAACAAAAAAGTAATCTACATAGGTTCCATCAGTAGGATGGATTGCTATTCAACCAATAAATTATTCTCCCGCAATGCCTGAATAAAAGCATGTACATCTGCGGTGGCTGTCTGGACATCTATCTCATAGTTCTCTGTCAAGGCTTCAACGAGAGTCTGTTCGGTCTGATCAGTCTCGAGCTGACGGAAAAGGAATTCTCCTGTCTCATTTAAAGAAGCCAGACCGGAAAGGCGTCGTGCTGCTTCCTGCGAAGGAATGGCAATCGTCTCGCCTAAAATATTACGAACACAGAATCCTGTAATCAGGCGCATACATACCCCTTCTTTCCTGAAATCTATTATGTTGAGTAAATTATAGCAGTAGTTTTATGATTTGGCAAGAGGTTTTCATAAATACTTATACGAAAATACAAATAAATTCAAGGACAGCATTGACTCGAAGGTGTGACGGTGGTATAATTTTCAATGTATACCTTTTATGATTGGGTATAGTATGTGTTGAATAATACAACTTAAGGAGGAGTGAGAGTGTCGTGAGGGCAGAGAAAAGAAGAATAGTTATAGTAGCGACCGCTGCTATTGCTCTTGTTCTTATCTTGGTATTGATTGCTGCTGTCGTTGGTAAAGATGGTAATCCGCCGGAAGATTTATCTGTTGATATTGCACGCTTAAGTGAAGAGTTGGAGGTATCGGAAGAGGATAATGTGTCGCAGGAAGATGACCGGAAACAGGAAACGGTTGCATCTGAAAGTCACGAACAAGGCTCAGATACTGAGACAGACAAGAGTAGCGTAGAAAGTTCCGAAACCATCAAAAATGCGAATGATTCCCAAACAGCTCAGATTGAAGCTGAGGGGAGCAGCTCGGAAAGTTCCGCAACTCAGAAGGAGTCTGCAAGCACTGATAGCAGTGTCCCTTCATCAGAAAATGAAGAGGTCGGAGAGCCGGAAGCTTCACCATCAGAAGAGGAAGAATCCAAAGAACCTGAAGGATCAGAAGGACCGGAAGAACCCGTAGAGCCGGAGTCTTCACCGGCTGGGGAAGGAGAATCAAGAGAACCGGAGTCTTCGCCATCCGAAGACCGGGAAAACAGTTCATCCGAAGCAGATACACCTGTACAGGAGCCGGAAGAACAGTACGCGCAGATTGCAGGTGGGAAAATTACCTGTGATTCTTTCGGGAGATTTTCCGGGCAGTATGTGGAGGACGGACGAGACGAACTGGTAGAGAGTGTAGCGGCTGTCTTGATTACGAATCGTTCCAATGAATATTTGGAATATGCCACCTTGACTTTTGATATCGATGGAGCAGGAGCTAACTTCATTGTGACAGGTTTGCCGGCAGGAGCATCCGCCTGGGTATTGGAAGCCGGTAAACTGGTAATCGTGTCCGGAGCCGATTTTATATATCAGGATTGCGTGAGTTCTTTCCGCGATGATATCATAGTGTCATCGGACAAGATTGCTTTAAAAGCAGATGGGAACATGCTGACAGCAACAAACACATCAAGTGAAACGTTGAAAAATGTAGTAGTATATTATCGCGTATTACATACGGATGGTAATTATCTGGGTGGTATCACTTATACTGCTAATTTTGACACCCTGGAGCCGGGGGCGTCAACCGAAGTGCTGGCAGGACATTATTCTGCTGACGACTGTGAGGTCGTTCGTGTCAGTTGGGAGAACTGATATGAAACCGTGATTACGCCAAGGCTGAAGCCCTGGCAATCAATAAAATAAATGTAAAGGAGAATGACTTATGAAGAAACGAAGCACAGGCAAGAAACTTCTGGGAATGGCGTTAACATTCATGACGGTATTTTCATTGTCATTAATGGATGTATCTGCTGCTGTTGGCGACCTGTCAAATGTATCTACTGGGTTAACGGGGAATATTGATACCAGTGATACCATTAGCTTGCCTATTAGAATTTTGGATTATGAAGCAGATGGTATGCTCTTTGAGTATGCGGAAGCGAATGGTGTTAAAAGTGCAGCTGATTTCGGTGCGACATGGTACGAAGATTACACGGCCAGAACAGCTGTGGGCGGCACCATTAATACGGGGAACTATTGGTCGGATGTTACACTGGCGTTAAAGACCGGAACGTATGCAAATTATACAAGAGCGACATGGGCGGGGAATACAACCGCGAATTGGACCGGAAATCGTGCAGGTGTAGTACTTGCTGACTTTAGTACAAGCAGTACATACACAACAGACCAGGTTCGATACATGGTTATAGTATTCCGCTCTAATGTAAGAAGCGGTAATTTTACAGTTGGCCTTAACCGTGCTAATTTAAATGGAGCAGGCACTAGTGGTAACTATACCGGCAATATAGCGGTTACTACAGAAAACAATACTAATTGGACGTATGCAGTTTTAGATCTGAAGACTGGTACGCTTGGCTCTAATTGGAGTAAGGGTGCTGTTCAAGGAGTCTATGTAGGTCTTCCTATTGATGGATCCGGCGAGTGGATGGATATTGCCCATGTTGCTTTTTTCAGTAATAAAGATATGGCAACAAAGTTCGGCGAATATGCATTGACAGACGGCAGTGACAGAGGTGATAACCGAGCATTTGGCTTGCTTCGCCACTCAAGAACACAGTCCGGTGGAACTGGTTATACGGGAATTATTGATGAGACAACAACAGTTGAACAGTTAAATACATATGGCGACACGACATCCGTTGATTTCAGCACATTAACTACTCTTGGCTATAAATTGCTTGGAACTTTTAAGCAGAGTGGTATTGCGAATGTAGGATTATTAGAATCAAGCCTGAGTAGTGAAGGGTATCCTGTTTATAAAAAAGAGGTAGTTACATATGTGGCTAATCTTTTAAAGAACTCTCTTTCAATCACGGAAAGAACTTCTGACGGCTGGAAGAACTACAGATATGTAAAAGGTACGGCAAGTTCTATATATGGCGGCACTGATCTGGCAACAGCATTACGCAATAAAATCAATGGAACTATGGGAACCTATGCTGCTGCAACAGAAAAAGATTTGGTCGGTACCTGGGAAGAATGCGGAGGAAATATTGCATCCTACTATGATGCAGCGTATTTCCTGTTGAATAGTATTTTTGTAAGCGGTTCTTATAATGAGTTGCAGGATGATTACGATTATCTTGTATTGTCTGCCGGAACTGACAGCACAACGGGCGATAAAGTATACATTTTTGACGGCGGTTTTACAACATCTGCCACTCCTGCGTCAGCAAGAATTGCTATTAATTACGATAGCACAAAGCGAATAATCCAAAACAGCACTGCTGCAGGAAAAACACATTTCGTATATGAAGGAAACAGTACAACTACATTAAATCCGTTCTTGCCTGTTACTGAAGATAACAATGCTACAGGACAGACAAAGAGCGTATACTATCAGGATCCTGGTGTTTTAAGTACAGTTGCAACAAAGGATACCTATGTGGAGCGTGACTTCAACTTTGCAATGGTAAGCGAAGGGGAATTCGTTTATCATGAGGATGAGAACTTATTCTTCGAGTTTGAAGGCGATGACGATGTTTACCTGTTTATCGATGGCGAACTTGTAATGGATATCGGTAGTGCACATAGTATTGATGGTGTGCGCTTTGAACTAAATGATTATGTGGAAGCTGCAAAAGCGGGAACGCTTGGCAGTGCCGAACGTAATAAAAAGCTGACTTTGGAAGAAGGCGATACATATTCTTTCAAGTTCTATTACATGGAGCGTCATGGATATGGTTCCAATATTCGAATCAACACCAATATTAAAGTAACTGACCCGAGTATGGTGACAGAGAAGACTGCTTATCAGAATGGAAGTCAGATTGAATATGGTAACATTATCAACAAAGATGAAGTTGTAGAATATGGATTTGCAATAACAAACAACGGAAGTGAAAATTTATATAATTTATCATTTACAGACAACGATATCGGAGTGATAATTGATGGTGTCAATGGTCTGCAGGTTACCGGATCCAGGGTATATGACGTAAATGGCGGAACATTAGAGGCAACCGATCTGGTAGCAGTTGTTTCGGGCCCCGGCTATGACGATATTACTGTTACTTTTGCAAATAATGAAGAATTAAAAGCCTTTATGGCATCTCTTACAGATGACGCAGTAATAGAAAATGGTGGCGGGCTTTGGAAAGAGAGTAAGGTTTTAATTCGTGGAATCGGATATAGATTGACTGATGCACAGGTTAAAGCAGGAGTATTTGATAATACGGTCTTTTCTGCATCAACAAATTTGACAAAATCAAAAACATTACAGGGTCAGGCTACCATGCGTGTGTTTGTTCCCTCAGACCCGATGTATTATCAGTGGGCCAGCCATGATTTGGTAGTTACCAAATCAGATTTGATTACAGATATTCTGGCGGCTGCAAGTCAGGAGGATAATGTTTTATATGGTAAGGTTCCGAATCTTACAACTGGTAATGTAAATAAAATTGTGTTCTGTAAATCAAACGGAACTGAAATTACATCCGAGAATGCGACAATTAGCAGCAGCTATGATTTAACAATCAATTACAGCACAACGGGTTCCTATGTTTTCTATATAAAGATTACATATAATTCAAATGCTAATAATGCGGTTGTTCCGGTGCTTGTGAATGTTACAGACGTAAAAGACAGTGTATATGTCCTTGACTATGGCTTGACTGCAGATTTGACGGATGATTTACATGAGAATGATACCTTGACAGTCCCTGGACGTAATACAGATTACAAGCTGGAAGGTGTGACAGCAGATACACATTCTTATAAGCCCAACAATATTACTTTTACAAATGCACAAAATTCTTCTTTAACCGGAGAATTTGGTAAGTACAGTTTGAGCGATAAAGCATTGTCTTATACGCCACAAGATTTCATGGAGGGATACGACGAAATCTATACTGCAGTCCGTGTTTATGAGGGAACAGCTTCATCAGGAATAGGAAATGTTAACATCAACAGAGAAGTTGAAATGTTCAAAAAGGTAACAGTGTTACCGGCTACTGTAGTATATTACGAGGATGACTTCCCGGCAATCAAATATGAGGAAGCTCAGAACATAATCACAACAGATGGTAAATCTACCAACCTTGAACAGAATGTAGACAATAATGAAAATTACGGACATGATAATGTATATCAGGTTGCAGGAAATGTTAACTCCAGTGCAGGAACATTGACAACGATCACCATCAAAGATACGAATACCTTTGCAAGTTTTGAATTTAAGGGTACCGGATTTGAAATTATTGGTCGTACAGATGCTAATAATGCGGGAATTATGATAGTAAGTGTCTACGAAAAAGGTGGCGAAAACCCTGTAAAACGCATCCCGGTTATTACGGAATATGATAACGGTGCTAATGGCGGAAATGATAGAATTCACCAGGTACCTGTTGTAAGAGTAAAGGGTCTTGACTCGGAGAAGACATATGAAGTTAAGATTTCCGGTATCCCGAAACGTGATTATGAGAATTGGGATGGAACGGGTTCACCTGAAGTGATAAATTCTTTCTTGTATATTGACGGATTACGTATTTATCAGCCTTTAGGTGACAGCGATGATAATTATACTGCAGAGGAAAATGGCGCAACATTTGCTGAAATCAGAAATCTGATTGCAGGTGGTTCAGTTGCCGTAGCGGAATACGAAGAAGTATATGACGAGTCCGATGAATTCAGGGTTGTTTCAGTTTCTGTCTCATCAGGAACAAGAACTAATACACAGACCTGGGTAGAAAACAGAAATGGTGATGCCTATGTTGAGGTAGAGGGCGAGGAAGAACCGGAAGTTGTAGAGAATGTTGTAGGTTCCGTTGATGATTATTTGAGATATGGACCAAACAATGAAGTGTATTTGGAAGGTACCTATTCTTACGAAGCGCTCGTATTCTATGTGAAAGAAGACGCTGAGGCTGATGCACACAATCTTCAGGTTGCGATGCGGGCAATCGATGCAGGATTATTTAAGGGAGCTTTAGAAGAGGGTGAAGAAGCGGGTGTAGAAGCTCGTGTTAAATATGCTATTGAAACTGAAAATGGTATTGAATGGCAAACCATTACAGAATTAGGCAGCTCTACAGAGCAGTATTACACCATTGATTATACACAGTGCCCGTATGATGCTGAAACGGGATACTATCAGGTTGTAATTACTGTGGGTGATCCTGATGAAGATGAGGATGAATATGATGCTGTTGACAGTATGGTATCATTTTCAACTCTGAAATATAATGGACTTGAAATTGTTGCAGAAGATACATCAGGGAATGCTATGTTCAATGACACAGCAACAATATCTTATGTAGGCGGTGTTTTACCGTTAAGTAAGGCAAGAATGCTTGTAAGATCAGTGCTAAAAGCGCCGGTAACGCAGGCATCAACATCTAAGGAATCAACAACCGAAGAATCCACAACAAAAGAGTCGGAAACTGAGGAATCAACAACGGAGGAGGCGATAACAGAAGAGTCAACAACCGAAAAGTCAGAAACTGAGGAATCATCAACCGAGGAGTCGACAACAGAAGAATCAACAACAGAAGAATCAACAACCGATGAATCAGAAACCGAGGAATCAGAAACTGAGGAATCTGAAACCGAGGAATCGGAAACCGAGGAATCGGAAACTGAGGAATCTGAAACTGAGGAATCAACATCTGAAGAGTCAGAAACTGAGGAATCAGTCGAAGAGTCTACAACTGAAGAATCAACATCCGAAGAGGTGCCAAATGGGGAGGCAACATCTGAGGAATCAACAGTTTAAGAATTAATAGCAAATTGTATTTGGGGTGTTACAGAATAATGGGAAGAACTGTCGCAAATGCGACAGCTCTTCCCGGTTTAGCGAAAAAACAAAAAAATCCAAGAAGAGAAGAGTATTTTATTTATGAGAACAATAGGAAAAAAAATAATAGCATTTTTATTGGTTGTAACAACATTGGTCAGTGTAAACATTACTGTATCTGCATCAGCAACGGATGCATCTAATTATGGCAAATTGTTAGATTCTTATACATCTAATAGCAGCAAATTCACCCTTACAACTTCCAGCAGGCTTTTCGTAGTGTCTGATTCTGAACCTACAGGAGATCTGCTTCAGACAGTACAGCTTGTTAACAGTCAGCTTGCATCAAAAGGACTTCCAAGTTCCTCTGCACTGGATATTGCATGGGGACCTGAAAGCTATGCAAAAGCAGGAGATATCGTTATTGTAAAAGATAGCTCTTTAGCAACAGAAGCATACAAGTTGGAGGTTACTGAGAAAGCGGTTGTTTCTTATGCAGACGTGGATGGTCTGATTTACGGAGTTAACAGCTTAATTAAATTTTTCATAGCTGACGGTGATTGTAGTTTATCCGGATTTACAGCGGCCGATGCCCCTGATACAAAAGAGCGTACCGTTATGTTAGATACCGGACGTAAGTATTACACTGCTGAGTGGATTAAAAATTTCATCAAACAAATTTCATGGATGGGTTATAATACCCTTGAACTGCACTTTTCAGAAGATGGTGGTTTCCGTGCTGATTTCTGGGATCCGGCTTATTATACAGATAATTATAGCCCTGATAACGATTTTACATGGCTTTGCGGAAGCCATGTGCAGTCATGGGTAAAGGATCCATATAGAACAGATCCCGATGCAGGCAAATATCTGACAACTGCAGAGCTTGTTGATATTCTTAAAACTGCTAAAGAGTATCATATTGATGTGATCCCTTCTTTCGATAGTCCGGCGCACATGGATTATATCACATGGAAGTTTGAACAGAATTATAAGAGTAATAAAAGTTACAGTTTTACTTATGATGGAACAACTTACAAAGCATCATCAACAAGTGGATGCATTAACTATACCGGTAAAACCGGAGCATCTACTCCTACATGGCCATATTATACAACCATCGATATTACAGATGGAACAATGGCAAAAGCATTTGTTTTTGCACTGTATGAAGATATTGCAGATTTCTTTAAAGAATATGCAGGAAGTACAGATTTTTCCATTGGCGCAGATGAAGTAAATTTGAGTTCAGGTTATGGCATTAAATGGAGTTACAGTGCTTTCCCAGGTTATGTCAATGAACTGAACAGAATGTTAAATGATAAGGGCTATACCTGCCGTATGTTCAATGACTTTATTGGTTCTACTACATATAATCAGAGCAGTTCAGCAAAAGCTATATATGATTTTGATGACAACATTGAAATTATGTACTGGAACTCTGATTTTAATCCCACAACAGGTAAATGGGATGAACCTATCTGGCATGTGAAATTCTTCTGGGAAAACAATACCGGAAGCACAGACAACTGGGGTGATGGCGGAAGAACGCTTTACAACTGTATTCAGACAAACTGTTATTATGTATTGCGTGTAGCAGCAAGTACGACAAGTTATCCAAATATGGATGCACGAAATCCTGAAAATTATAACTGGACATTCTATCACAGCAACGAAGAGGATATTTACAATGAATGGTATCCTGCGGATATCAGTGAAAAAGGTCTTTATACAGAGTATGCCACAGATGTACCGGCAGATCAGTTGGGCGGTGCTTACTTCCTGATTTGGAACGACTATGCATCACTGAACACAGAAGCTGAAGTCTGGAATGGTGTGAAAGATAATACCGGGACAAGCAGCTATACATACAGCTTGTTTAATCGTATGTGGTCTAACACCATGAAAATGTGGAATTCAGACATCAATGACACTGTGACTTATAGCAATTTTGCAACGATTCGTGATGAGTTCGGATACTTCCCGGGCTTCACAAGTTGTTCAAAGTCAGCTTCTTTACCCACAGCAAGCACTCCTTATCAGGCAAGAATGGCAGATAATTCTGAGCTGGAAGCAGCTTTAGCAAACAAAATCTCAAACGAAAACAGCTTATATACAGCAGAAAGCTACGCAGCTTATGAAAATGCTTACAAAGCTGCAGTAAGTGTAAATGATAACTATGCTTCAACAGCAGACAGCATTGCAGCTGCAATCACAGCACTTAAGAATGCAGAAGCAGCCCTGACTGTAAATAAGTTAACTGTATATTATAAAGCAACGGTGGATAGCAGTGAAACAACTGTTCAGACGGCAACGACACATACACCGGATGGTTCAGGAAATTATAGTATTACACTTGGAGAAATGGAAGGTTATAAGATTGTAAATGTTGATGGCACGACAACATTTACTCCGAACGATACTAACACTGCAGGTACGCTCGCAGGAAATATCCAAAATGGTGCGACAGTTGTTACGGTATGGTATGAAAAGACTGCTCCGTCACTGGATGCGCTGAACGCTTTATTAGAAGATGCAATTACAGAACAGGGAAAATATACAGATGAATCCTGGGCTGCATATGAAGCTGTCAGAGATGAAGCATTGTCAGTCAGTGCACAGTTGCCGGATGGTTATACACAAGAAGATGTTGATGATTTGGCTCAGAGATATGAAGCGGCGAAAAAAGCATTAGTTGTTGAAGGGGCTGAAACAGCGATTGAATCTATTAAGAGAATGTCAACTACGGTACGTGTGAAAAAACCGATTGGCCTTAAAATTACAACAACTGCAGATGTGACATCTATTGAAGTCAACGGTGCAGCACCTTCCAGTGCTACCAGCAGTACTACAACATTGGAAGATGGCAGCGAAGGAAAGCTTTGGATAATTAACTTCAAAGCACCTTCAACCAAAGGAAAATATACCTTTACAATTGGTGCAGTTGGTGATGCTACGGTTACTGAAGATATCACAATTACAGTAAAATAAGAGCATGGTAACTAAAAGGAGCAACATCTCATAATTTAAAGGATAATCAAAGTTTTTGAGGGTTTGCCAAACTTTTTGAGGGTCTTTCGTGAGGGCTTCATTGATTTTTGATATGAGTTAATGAGGGTTTTTCGTGAGGGGCTGGTTTGAGGGTCTTTTATGAGGGGCTGATGTTGTGAAAAACATCAGCTCCTATTTTAATGAACATTTATTCCGGTAATTCGTCAGGAATAGAGATACCTGCATCTTTGAGCAATGCTTCTAATGCATCAATTCTGGCGTATAGTCGTTGGATTTCGATCCAGTTTCCGTGAC
>JAFTVH010000048.1 GCA_017465845.1 Lachnospiraceae bacterium
CAGGGAATTCGGTTCTCTACTGGAAAAATACAAGGATCCCATTATCAATTCCTTCATCATGGTAGAAAAACACGGACATGGAAAAGTCTATGACAGCCGCTTATCCAATGGCCCCATGGAATCCATCAACAGAAAGGTAAAGGACTTAAAAAGACTAGGCAGAGGTTTCCTGAATTTCGAACATTTCAGGAATCGTTTTCTGTATGCTGCCAGAAAGAATCCCGTTTTGAATGGCGTTTCTGATTATAACCCTGTTATGTATTTCGAAGACGATGAGTGTTAGGAGGATATCCCCATGAAAACTTATAAAACAATTACTCTTGAACAGGCAGGTGAACTTTCTTTAAATTCCCTTGTCCAGAACTATAACGATGCGATAGAAACCATCTGGTATTTGCAAAACAAACTTAGTGAACAGATACAGGAAAATGAACAACTGTGGATAGCATACGAAGAAATCTCGGATGAATTATACGGGTAATTTTTCATTTTTAAAGAGGGACTGGCTTCATTAGCCAGCCCCTCAAGTTAGACCCTCAAACCAGCCCCTCACGAGAAACCCTCAACAACTCACTGTAAAAATAAGGTAAACCCTCATGACCCCCCTCAACAAGTTTGGCAAACCCTCAAGAACTTTGATTATCCAACTGAACCGGTTCTGATTTCCAAAACGATGTTTTATATTATTTCGCTTAATTCAGTTGTATTAGAAAATTCAATTGGCATCTTGGATCAATTTATTCTGCATCAGTGCAGAATAATCTTGTTTTAATTAATATTGGCATTTGAAGCCTGCGGATTCGTGGTACAGTTCTCTGTATTCATCAACATTTCCATAATGAACACAGGTTACTCTGTAGGTATAACCTTCTACAACTCCACCATAATTTAAGCTAACCACGCAAGAACTCGTATTATATACTTCTCCACCTGTAGACTCTGCAACAGTGACCCAATCATTTCCATTCTTTACCTGAATCTTAATATCTTTCACTCCCACTACAGATGCAACATTATTCATACAAGTAACAATGGAAACATACATTCCCTCAGCATCATAACCAATGGTAATCGTATTATCAATAAATGTTGTTGTTCGAGCAGACATATTATTAAGCATGTCCAATTCTGTTACTTGGCACTCCAACTGCTCAACCTGTATACCCTCTTGTGCAAAAACACTCATGTTACAACCTAATACCAGAATCATAACTGCCAGAACTAAACCCCACTCTTTTTTTAACATACTTCATTTCTCCTTTACACATAAATTTTATATCTCATTGCAAATGATTTCTTTCACCTGCTGGATATCCACGTTAGTCCCAAGTAAGTAACAAGTATTATCTATACAAAAATATGCGATATACTCTGTGTAATCATCGCTCTCTTTTCTATAGTAACTTACCTCAATCCCATCTACAGATTCAGTCTCCAAATATTCAAACCCTTCAAAGAAAACATCATTCAGATTGACAACCGATCTATATTGTTTCTTGATTGTTCCTATAAATTGTTCACCAGTACTGTATTTACATTGTGCATAAACAAAACTCTTATTATATGTAATATTTATATCTACCAGATCAAACTCTTCTGGTAAACTCCTAGGAATCCACAGATACTGCGTATACTTTAACGGCACTTCCTCCAATGACTTGTACATACCAAAAGCATCCATCTCAGAAGATACCGAATCCGGCGAAGTTATGCTAACGCCTTTCTCATCGTTATTTTTCACCCACTGAAAGAACCCATTCCTCTGTGCATACGCCCCAACCGTTCCTCCCAAGAAAACAGCCAATATCAGCACCACCGCTAGTGAAGCTTTTGCAAAAGCACTGCTTCTGAAGAACTGGCGCAGTCTCATTTCAATTCTCATTGAAAGAGGGTATGGTAATTCATCCTCTTCCGGTCTTTCGCGGAACGCGTAAAAGGTCCAGAACCGTTCACACGCTTTATCAGCTGTATAGAAATCTCCTTCCTTTTTCTCAACCGGATCCATTACCTGCAGCAAATCAACAATAGCGATTACCTCTTCGTCATCAAACTCGTCTTGGTTAGCTTCATTCATAAACCATTGCAGGCGTAATTCCAAAGCTTTTATCATTTGCCTATCATTCATTTCACGACCAAACAGCATTCCATTTTCCCCTTTTTATTACTATATTTAACAACTAAATTCTTTGTCTTTCTCTGTAGAGCCGTCATCTGCTTTTTCTTCAGAACTTTTACCTGCTTTCCTCAATTCTTTTCTGGCAATTAAGTAGAGCTGTCTCTTAGGGTTGCGAGCCCTGCGAATTTCCTTTACATGCTTGTACGCCTCATAGAAAATTTGTTGAACAATGATGTCAGCTTTGGATATATCTCTATCTCCCATGACATAATAAGTAACCCGCAGCATTTCATCATAATTTTCTTTCAAAAACTTGTCAAAGAATTCTCTGTCACACTTGTCCCTGGACCTGTTGTCTTTTACTCTTTTCATTTTTAGTTCCCCTTATCTTTTGTAATTATAAGATAATATTAAACCTTTTTATAGAATATTTCAATATTTTCTTAAAAATTCATTGGCGCCGGATTGGAGCAAAGATAGCTGTGAAGCAACGGAGCACCGAAGGTGCGGCTTTGCGAATGGCGCGTCTGAACTGCTACTCTTTATTCCGCCTCTCCATATAAAAATTCATGCAGGATCTCACTATTGGTCCGGAA
Organism: Lachnospiraceae bacterium; assembly: GCA_017465845.1. Taxonomy (GTDB): domain Bacteria; phylum Bacillota; class Clostridia; order Lachnospirales; family Lachnospiraceae; genus Acetatifactor. Next base: position 2,713 of record JAFTVH010000048.1, read on the forward strand.
ATCCACCGCATAAAGATTTCTTCCACCCAGGCCCTTCATGGAACCGTAGGTACCCTGTGCGGGTATGGTCATCTGGTCAAATTCCTGACCAAGCACTGCAGGCGCATACGTAATCAGTCCCAAGATATCTGTTGTGGTGAGGTTCGTCTGTATCAACGGAAGCACCGTATCCAACATGTCATTGATTTCCAAGAGATTCATGTCGCCTGCTGAAGATACAACCGCCTGAATGACGTTACGCTGGCGCTGCACACGTTTCCAATCGCTGTCTGTATAGCGAAGTCTGCTGTACTGCAACGCATCATAACCGTCCAGATGGTTCAGGCCCTCTTTCACCTGCTGCTTTGTAAGGGCATTGGTCCGCACCTCACCATTCAGGCCGGCTGCCTCTGTAGCCGTCAGTTCCACATCCACTCCGCCCACAGAATCAATAAGCTGGGAAAAGGTATTGAAATTCACGCGCACATAATACTCCACATCTACATTCAGGACTTCCCTCACGGATTTTAACATCAAATCTGCCCCACCATAGCGGAACAAATGGGTAATCCAGTCGTACTCTCCCTTATATTTTCCTTCCAGAACGGGGAATCCCATACCGCGCTGCAGGCTGACCAGCTTCATGGTCTTATCCCGCTTATTTAAGGACAAAATCATAATACTGTCCGCCCGGGCATTAGTGCTGAATTTATCAGAACGCTCGTCCGTACCCAACAGCAAAATATTGAATACATCATCATCGGATACCATCTCCCTGTCCGATAAAATCACCTCAGCTTCTCCCAGGGATTCTGCCTCCTCATCGGAAATCAGGTTGTCCTCTTCGTTTTCTTCCGTCTGCTCTTCGATGCCGGTTTCGCCGGAAGCTTCCACGGTGGCTGCGGTGTCCTCCACAAATGGCTCTTCATTGACAATGCCGTCATGGTAGCTTAGCTTGCCAAGCTTTGAAAATATGTAAACTGCACAAGTTATTATGATTGTCAGTATGATGAGCACTATGATAATTAGTGCTTTGTGTTTCTTGATAAATTTACTCATTGATCCTCCATTCACTCAATTACTATATCCATCTGAGCTATTTAGTGTCATACAACTGTCATAATAACATAAAGTGACTGTTCTTTCAAGTATCTGAGCCCGCCAACAAAAGTGATTCTATTCAGCTTTTTTCCTATTCTTGCATCTATAAATGCTGCCGGCTCCAATCGCTGCGATTCCTCCCAGAACCAGCATTGTACTTCCTGCCGGAGGCACCTCTTCTTTTTACACACATGCAGATAACAGTCTAAATGTATTTGCGCATTTTCTGCCTTTATCTGTATATGTTTTCAAAGGGGAAAAAGTTTCACCAACACGGAGTAAAAATGAAGTGCAATCGGCTTAAAAGGCATTGCGCTTCACTACATGAACGGTAAGTTATCCATGGTTGAACTTTCACCAGCGAAAACTGTGTCATGCCCGGCACACCTATAAATTGAAGCAAGGTACGCACAAGGAGCCTGATAGGCTCAACGCCAATCAGGCTCCCTTACGCATACCTGGTTTCAACTTCCGGCCGTCAACATGCCGGACTGAAATGGTTGCAATGATTATCTCTGTACACGTCCTGAAGCATCGCCGCCTGCCAGAGTCTCAACTTCTTTTCTGGATACCAGGTTGAAGTCGCCGGGGATGGTGTGTTTCAGAGCGGATGCAGCTACACCGAATTCCAGAGCTGCCTTGAAGTCTTTGCCATCCAGCATACCGCAGATAACGCCGCCTGCGAAGGAATCGCCACCGCCTACGCGGTCAACGATAGGATGAATGCTGTACTCCTTGGAGTGATAGAACTCCTTGGTATCTCTGGAGTAGATGCATGCAGACCAGCCGTTGTCAGAAGCGGAATGGCTGACACGCAGAGAAGATACACAATATTCAAAGTTGAATTTGTCTACCATCTGCTCGAAGATGGACTTGTAACCTGCCAGCTCCAGTTCGCCGCTGGTTACATCAGTTTCGCCGGGTTTGAATCCCAGAACCAGTTCTGCATCTTCTTCGTTACCGATACATACATCAACATATTTCATCAGGTTGGTCATAACCTTCTGAGCCTTCTCGGAAGACCACAGTTTCTTACGGAAATTCAGGTCTACAGATACTTTAACGCCATGCTTCTTAGCAGCGATCAGAGCTTTCTCGGTCAGTTCAGCTGCTGCATCAGATACTGCAGGAGTGATTCCGGTGAAGTGGAACCAGTCAGCGCCTTCGAAGATATCATCAAAATCGAAGTCAGCTTCGGTAGCGGTAGAAATAGAGGAATGTGCTCTGTCGTATACAACCTTGGAAGGTCTCATGGAAGAACCGGACTCCAGGAAATAGATACCCAGTCTCTCACCGCATTTTGCGATGTGCTTGGTTCCTACATTGTATTTTCTCAGAGCTGCAACTGCACATTCACCGATCTCATTGTCAGGTACTGCGGTTACAAATTCTGCATCGTGGCCATAGTTAGCCAGAGATACTGCTACGTTAGCTTCTCCTCCGCCGTAGCATACATCAAATTCATCAGCCTGAATAAACTTCTCGTTGTTGGGGGTGGACAGTCTTAACATGATCTCACCCATGGTAATTACTTTTGCCATTGGTCTTATCTTCCTTTCGTTATACAATGAATTACTTCTGTACCAGATGAACAGCGAATCCGCCGATTTCTTCCTTCAGATAGATAGCTTTCAGTGCTCCCTTATCATCTCTCTTAGCGGTTTCTTCAGCAAACTCTACGCCAAGTACTGACTCAAGATAATTGATTGCTCTTTCGATATAGTTGGTTCTTACTGCAATGTGGCCGTTCTTTCCAAGGTAAGGTGTCTTCATGACTTCCACTGCTTTTCCTGCAAAGATAGAACTGTTGCCTGCTTTAGCGGGCATACCGAAAATGAACGCAAATCTGTTGGCAGCTTTCACAGCTTCCTCTTCGTTTTCTGCGTTGATACCAACGTGAGCCAGTTCGAATCCAAGCATGGTCTGAACTGCTTCTCTTGTAATCTGCTCGATCTTATCCCATTCGCCTGCATTGATCAGATCGCCGGGCACCATCCAGGAACCGCCGCATGCAATGATCTTGTTGAAATCAAGATATGTGGTCAGGTTCTTCGCATTGATACCGCCGGTAGGCATGAACTTCATATTTACATAAGGAGCTGCCATCGCTTTGATCTTAGCCAGACCACCGGACTGCTCTGCCGGGAAGAATTTAACTACTTCAAGACCAAGCTCGATAGCCTGCTCGATATCGCTGGGGCTGGAAGTACCGGGAGTGATAGGAATCTGCTTCTCCTGGCAGTACTGAACAGTTCTGGGATTTAAGCCGGGGCTTACGATGAACTGCGCACCTGCTGCTACTGCTGCGTCAACCTGGGCAGCGTTCAGGACAGTACCTGCACCTACACACATCTCGGGGAAGTTCTCTGTCATAGCCTTGATAGCGCCTGCAGCAGCACCTGTACGGAAAGTAACTTCTGCACAGGGAAGTCCGCCTGCACACAGAGCCTTTGCAAGAGGAATGGCATCCTCTACCCTGTCAATCTTTACGACCGGAACAATACCGATTTTACTGAGTTTCTCTAAAACTGCGTTCATTTTGTTGTCCTCCTATTTTACAACGGTGCCGTACACCTCCAGTTGCGTCAATGCAGGGAAAGGTGACGGGTCATCCGCTTTCATCAGGTTACTAAGCTCTACCCATGTAATCTTTTTCTTTTCAAAGGTAAGCACATGCGCAAATCTGCTCTTTTCCAACGGCCAGTCAATGGAAGAACCGTCAGAGAAAGTCAATGTCACCTGTGTCCACCAGTTGTCGTGAGGGAAATCCGCTCTTGTAAACATTATCACCTTGTCAGCTTCAATCATACGACCAAAATCAACTTTTATTGCTGCGTCGTCCTGTCTGTTGATTCCCCATGACTGATATGGCCAGCGGCCGTGAGAACGGTTCTCGCAGACACCATCAATAGCGTTCTGGGCAAAGAACACTGCCTCTCCTCTCGTCTCCACATTTGCGGAAGCGTGGGGATAAATGTTTTTCATGCTGTGCTGGTCGCACACATTCAATGCCTGATTGCGATACTGGCTGATTTCCTCTTCCAGTGCAGCTCTTACATACAAATAATGCCTGCTGCCGCTGAAAACCTTGGGAGAAATGTTGCTTCTCTTTTCCCCAAAAGGTATCGTGTACTGCAGATTACCTGTCAGATATACCAGGGATTTTCCCAGTGCATCATCTAACTGCAGCCACACATGGATATTGTGTTCGGAAGTCTCCAGTTCGATACGATCTCCTTCTTCGTATTCACCGGTCACTACCAGATTAGCCATGCCTTCAGCGCTGTCTTCATACTTAGTATTTCCATTTAAGTCAACTATTTTTAATGTAAAAACTGCCATTATCCAAGAATCTCCTTTACACACTCCGCGATTTTGTCGCATTTGCAGTTATCAAAGAAATATTCCCGGAATTTTGCACCGGATAAAGCCCCTTTCACCAATTCACGGTCCAGATTCTTCAGGATTGTGATCATATCGGTATGGGTCACTTCCTTCACCTGATCCAGAATTTTCTTGTTGCGCTGCTCGGGCACAACTCTCTCAGGGGGATATCCACCGCCGCCGGGAGCACAGAAGAGCTTCTCGAAAGTATACTGCAGATTCAGTTCACCACCCCAACCAAAGTTCTCTGCGAAGGGAAGGGCTACACAGTTGCCGTCATTTACCTGTGAGAACAAATACGCATCCAGCGGGGATTCGATATGTCCGCACAGCACCTTAGGAAAAGAGTTGCATGCAAGCATGGCACCCTCTCCGGTGCCGCAGCCTGTAATTACATAATCAGCTGCTCCGGAATTGATCAGTACTGCTGCCAGAATACCGTTCTGCACATAGGTCAGAGAATTGGGATCCTCTGCACCGCACATACCATAATTGAACACTTCATGCCCCATGGGCTCTACCACTTTTTTCAGGGTATTACAGATCATCTCATTTTTTGCCGCCTGGCTGTTTTCATTGATTAATGCAATTTTCATGAAATTTAACCTCCACTTTTTAACGCACTTACGGGCAGAGTGGTGACTCTGCCTGTAAAATGCCGTAATCTCATAATGTCAACCTTTTTCCTGCTCCCTATTATGTTTACTGGGGCTGCTTGCCGATATAAGCAAGGATACCGCCATCTACATACAGGATATGTCCGTTAACAGCGTTAGACGCTTCGGATGCCAGGAAAATAGCAGGACCTGTCAGTTCTTCGGGCTTTAACCACCTGTTGGCAGGGGTCTTGGCACAAATGAACTGATCGAAAGGATGTCTGCTTCCGTCAGGCTGAACTTCGCGCAGAGGAGCTGTCTGAGGAGTCTCAATGTAACCGGGACCAAGGCCGTTACACTGGATATTGTACTGACCATACTCAGAACAGATATTTCTGGTAAGCATCTTTAAGCCGCCCTTCGCAGCTGCATAAGCAGATACGGTTTCACGGCCAAGCTCAGACATCATGGAACAAATGTTGATGATCTTACCGTGACCTTTCTTGATCATAGCAGGGATAACTGCTTTCGATACGATGAAAGGTGCGTTCAAATCTACATCAATGACCTGTCTGAACTGATCTGCAGTCATCTCGTGCATGGGGATACGCTTGATGATACCTGCATTGTTGACCAGGATGTCAATCGTGCCGACTTCCTTTTCAATCTGTGCTACCATGTTGTTAACAGCTTCTTCATCGGTTACGTCACATACGTAACCGTAAGCCTTTATTCCTTTTTCGGCATAAGCAGCAAGGCCCTTGTCTACCAGCTCCTGCTTGATATCGTTGAAGCAGATGGTAGCGCCGGCCTCCGCATATGCAGATGCAATTGCAAAACCAATACCATAAGATGCACCTGTTACCAGTGCTATTTTACCTTCCAATGAGAAATTTGTAAATTGTGACATAAGTATCTCTCCTTTTCATCAAAATCATTCTGCTTATATTACATAAGATCCTTCATTGCTACGCCGTCCATATCATCGAAGTCCTGATTCTCTCCTACCATACCCCAGATAAAGGTATAAGCTCTGGAACCGCATCCGGAGTGGATGGACCAGCTGGGTGAGATGACAGCCTCCTCATTTCGCATGACGATATGACGTGTCTCAGTGGGTTCGCCCATGTAATGCATTACAAAAGCATCTTCAGGCATATCGAAGTAGAGGTATACTTCCATGCGTCTGTCGTGTGTATGACAAGGCATGGTATTCCACACACTGCCGGGCTCTAATCTGGTCATGCCCATTTCCAGCTGGCAGCTCTCTACCTGACCGGGAAGTATGTACTTGCAGATGACTCTATGGTTGGAATCCTCGAGACATCCAAGTTCTACTTTGTTCTCATCTTTAACGATGACTACGCCCTCTTCAGGTGTTCCTTCCGGCTTGATCAGAACGGTAGGGCAAGTCCTGTGGGCCGGTGCGGAGTTGAGATAGAACTTTGCGGGATTCTCTGCATCGCTGCTGGCAAAGGTAATGTCCTTAGAGCCCATTCCGATGTACATGGCTTCTTTATATCCTACCGGATATACTTTGCCATCTACGGTAATGGTACCGGCACCGCCGATATTGATGACTCCCAGTTCTCTTCTCTGGCAGAAGTACTCAGCGCGAAGCTCATCTCCTGCTGTCAGGACGATAGGCTCTACCGGTACTGCTGCACCTGTAATGATTCTGTCGATGTGACTGTACACCAACTTGATCTGGCCCGGAACGAAAAGATCCTGAATCAGGAATTCTTCTCTCAGCCGCTCAGTAGTGTAATGCTTCACATCCCTTGGTGATACTGCTGTTCTAAGTTCCATGTTACGCCTCTCTTTCTGCAAACACAGTTTGCGAGTCGTTTCTCATGAAAGTACTTACATTATAACACATAATGCAGACTATTTCCAAGAGAAATCTGATTTTTTATGTTATTATTATAATTGAAAATATTCACCATGTCTTTTCAAATTATAGTCAAAACCTTGCATATTTTGAACTTTTACATTATACTGTTATCATATTGTACCATTTGGGATGCAGTTTGGACGAAAGCAAAACTGTAATCTATTTTGGGGAAAAGTTTATTTTTCAGCAGAAAGGAAATAAAATCATGGAAGAATTGACATCCTGTCATCTGGCTATAGAGAACTGCCTGAAGACCCATACCTTCTCTATTGCCCATTTATATAAAGAAGAAAAAGCCATGGATATGCATATCCATGACTGCTATGAGTTGTACTATTCTATTTCCGGCGGCAAACAATTTCTGATTGACAACAGATTCTACAGCATTGCTCCCGGAGATCTTTTTATCATCAACCAGTATGAAAGTCACAAGCTGACCCAAATTGACAGCGGCATCCATGAAAGGATCGTGGTGAGTATCCACCCCGACTATGCCAAAAAGCTTTCCACTCTCCAAACAAATCTGGATGAGTGCTTTGCAAGCCGCCCCTCCCATTTCCAGCACAAGCTTTCACTCAATAAAGAACAGCAGAAGCGCTTTCTCTACTTTATCAATAAAATCACTTCTGCCGAAGGCTTTGCCCATGATATCATAGAGCAGGCTGCTTTCATGGAACTGCTGGCACTCATCAACAGCTTGTCCAGTGTTAATGAATCCGAAACCTCTGTATCTTCCTATAAATATAACCATCAGGTGGATGATATTCTGGCCCACATTAACCAGAACATCTCCCACCCCATTACCATAGAACAGCTGGCTGAGCATTTCTATCTCAGTGAGTCCTATATCTGTCGTATTTTCAAGGCTGCCACCGGCACCACCATCAATAAGTATATTACCGCCCGCCGAATCAGCATTGCAAAGTCGCTGCTCAATGAGGGGGTCAGCGTCAATGAAGCCTATGAACGCAGCGGTTTCACCGACTACAGTAATTTCTTCAAGGCCTTCACCAAGGCCGTCGGCGTCTCCCCTAAGAAGTATGCCAACTTGAGTGTAAGTTAGGGGAGGTCGACCGGCACTTTCATTGCTTACTCCTCGCGCCGGCTGCGGGCTCTGAGGATGACGATGACGAGTAATCCTACCCCCAGGACTATAAGGCCTATGATAATAATGATAATGGCTGATACGCCGTTATTGTTCTGTTGTGTGGCAGGCGTGTTATCTATGGGATTCATTGCCGGTGTATCCTCCGGTGTGTTCTCCTCTGTTGAGAGCTCAGCCGGTTCTTCTGCAGTGCCGTCGAATTCTTCGGTGTCGAGAACCAGGAGATATTCTCCGGGCTGCTCAAGAGTCAGGACCGCTCTGGTGGTATCCTTCATGGCATGGCTGACCTGATAGGTCAGGGTTCCGGCTGTTTTGTCATAAAGGAACTGGTTAGAGTAATTTGCGGTATTGCTGCCGCTTAAGAGGACCTGTAATTCCATGGCGGCACCGAAGTCGCCTTCCTGTACGAACGATAACTGCATAGTACTTCTTTGCCCTGCCAATGTCGTTACCAGATCAGAAGGGATGGAATTGCCGTTCTTGATCACTTTCAGATTGATATCTGAAAGCTTCTCTCCCGTTACATCGGTTCCGACTACTTTCCAGAGAATATCCTGGCCCAATTCCATCTGCAGGGTCAGGTTCTTACCTTTGATGGTAGTAAGAATCTTTTCCGGCAGGATGAAAGAACCGTTCATGATAATCTGAATAGTAGCACCATCTGCCGATTTCAGAATATGCTTGTAAATATCATTCCATCCGCTGATGCCCTGATTACCTTTGACATAAGGTATTCTGGCTTCAATGGTCCCTCCGTTTTCTGTACTCTGGTTATTATTGGCAACTGCCAGTTTCGGAATCGATTCCGTGTATGAATGACCGCATCTTGAACATGTATAAGTCTTGATTCCTTCTTTCTCAGTGGTAGCCTGGCGGGTGATCTGTGCCATAAAATCATGTCCCAGCGCAGGTTGTGTCACTACAATGTAGGAATCACCACAGGAACAATAATATTCTATTTCTTCCTGCTGTTCGCAGCCAAGCCAATTTACAATCCTGCTGTTGTTATAATAATGAGCATCCTGTCCGATGGAAGTTCCCTGTTCCAATAAGCTGCCGCAGTCTACACAATAAGTGTCTCCGGTGTAACCTTCACCGGTACAACTGGAGGGCACAGCGCCTCGTACTTCCTTTTCTCCGTTATGAGTACAGTTTGAACGTGTGATGGTAATCACCAACTCTGTATTTTCATAGTTGACCGTATCATTATAGACAGCTGTGGCCTGAGTCTGAGTTCCGGCTGTCAATGCTTTCTCCAGTTCTTCCTGTTTCCAGCTCCAACCATCCGGAAGTGCTATCTTCTTTACTACATCCACACTGTAATCCACTGTCATGGTCTGCTGCGGCAGAGAAGCAACCTGGGCTTTTCTTACTTCCACAGCCAACTTCAGCTTGATATCATAATACTTTCCGGCATCGGCGGGAGTAAATACCACTTCATATTCTGTCGCATTACTATCGTAGACAACAGGCTGTGCAGATGCATCCAGCCAACTATAAGTACCTTCTATGTTTACTCCCTGCACCTGTACATTTCCGCCGCTGATCACAGAGCTACTGAGTGACTGTCCAAACACAATGGCGGAAGCTGCAGGCTTTTCAGTCAGAACCGGAGTCTCTTTCTCAGCCACATTGAAGCGGATGGCACTGCCAAGGGCACTGGCATAATCTGCTTCTTTCTTACCATTGATGTCTTCTGCAAATATGTAGATCTCATAGTCTCCCGAAGGCATGTCCGCAGGAATCTTCCAGCTCGCGTTCACAGCATCTGTAGAACCGCTCAATTTTCCATAATACACAGGGCGGCCGCTTTCATCCAGAATCAGGGCAGAGACCCGGGTAGGTACGAACTCCCCTTTCTTTAAGCCGGAAGCCTTGTCAAACTGAAATGTAATCGTCTGATTGCGTTCAAATGCACTGCCATTTACAGAAACTGCATTCAAATCTTCCTTAGAGCCTGCAAGTGTCAGTTTCCAGTCTTTCTCTCCGCGATATTCCTCTACAGCCGCAATCTTCCCGGGCTTGCTCCAGGATGCAGGCGTAGTAAATACTACCTTATCTCCGTCCAGATAAAGGGCGGGTGCAATACCGGAGACCTCTGCCACGGTACCTGCGTCTCCTGCAGTTACTGTTTCTTTGGTGGTCAGCTTTCCATCTGCATCAATGACAGCCACTTCTCTCTCTGAACCATTTACAGCGGAACGAAGCCACCATTCGCTTGATGTGCTTTCGGCATCTGCATCTCCTCCGCTGACGATGCGTCTTGCACTTTCTTTACCATATCCGTATTCAGCATTGGTACTTTCTTTTGCACTCAACAGAAACACGCGACTTCTCTCATTAGAAGGATTGGTATAGGAAATATTGTTGGACATTATATCAGCAGCAGCCTTAATATTTTTTTGCAAAACAGCATCACAGATCAGCCCGTCAAATCCTTCCAGGAATCCGCCGGTCCCACTTTCATTCAAATATGCTCTCACATCACTGCCCAGCCACTTATTCAGACCGCTTAGCGAAGTTGTCCCTGACGGCACCTCCGCATAAGCACTTTGCAAAAGCACACTGTCCGTATGTAAAAGCACTTCATCATCGGAAATACTGAGCACTCTCCAAAGGATAGGCATATCCTGTTTCTTGCCTTTCAGGGTTCCCAGATATACCTTACTTCCTTTCCATGTGTTCTCATTCTTCTTTGGCATCTGAAGTCCGTCTGTTCCCAGGTTCACCGTCAGGACCTTTCCGTTAGCGTCCCCCTGGCTTCCTGTACCGCTTGTGTTTTCCTGTCCCGTTGCCAGTGCAGTCTCCCCCTGCACAGCTAAAGATCCCAGTACCAGGCAAACACTCATAACAACTGCCCATATCTTACTTATTTTCTTCTTTTTCATTATATACCTCCTCTCATTCTGCTCATATTTCATCTTACTTCAATGTATTATTTTTTCACAATTTTCCATTCTTCCTCGAATTCACAATGCAATTTCTGTTATTCTATGTACATTTTACCATTTCCCCTAATAAAAAGCAATGCAATGAATCTTAGGAAAAAATTAATTTTGTATAGGTGTGAATACAAAAAAGGCATACAGACTACATTCTAAGCGCTGTCTGCATGCCTTCTTCTAATTACTTTTCTGCACGGTTCTTCTTTCTCCTGCGCTGCCAGCTCACTGCAGCAAATGCCGCAATGCCCACAACACTGATCACAATCCCCGCATTCTGTCCATGAGGAACGTAATGCATCTCAATGGTGTGCTCTCCTGCCGCCAAATCAAATGCCATCAACGTCCCACCAAATAGCTGTGGTTCCGTTTCCTCTCCATCCAGCACCACCGTCCAGCCTTTCTCATAAGGCACCGACAGAATCAACCGTCCCTCTTCTTCCAGATTGATCGTGCCGCTGATATGGGTACTGTCGTATACGACATTTTCAAGATGATTCTCACCTAATATTTCAATGGCCTGTTCCAGCACATCTGTGTCCATCCGGTAGATATCCACTTTGATTTTCTGGCTTTCATCTTCATCGTCACCATTGGTCAAAGTCACCTTTGTATTATCTTCCAGATATCCCAGATGAATGATACATCCGTTCTTTAAGTCACTAAAGGAACGTGTCATCTCTACTGTCGTTGCTTTTATCTTTTTGGTACCGGATGCCGTAAGGATTCCATAATAATAACCGTCCTCATCAGCTGTAAACTTTACATCGTCTTCATCCTGCTCAGATTGGCTTTTGGTAAAAAGTGTGCCTTCTGCCCCAAGTTCCTTTACCATCTGGTTCTGGACCTTAAGTGCGTTACCGGTACCTGTAATATCGTATCCGGCAGGTGCCACATATCCGAAAGGAAGCGTACACTCTGCTTTGTACAAGCTGATATTTTCACTGTCAGACACATGTGGATACAACGGACCCTCTTCCCGTGCATTCTCCCCAAACATATACTGCACATTCAGAAGCGCAGAGGTGAACAGTGTAGCTCCGTCATACCCGTAGTATACTTTACTGTAACGCATTCCCAGCTTTTTATACATGTCCATGACATAAGAGTTCATCGTAGAAGAAAATACGGAAGCCGTTGGATACCCTGCCAGTGTTCCGTCATTCTTGGTCTTGCGTGAGAATTTTTCCATACGGAAGAAAGGAACTTGTTCGGTCTCCTGACCCTCTTCCTGTGCTTCCTCAAGAGCCATTGCCCTTGCTGTCTCATACAGCGATGCATAGTCGTCCAGTTCATCCAGATACTTGGATCTGCTTACAGTTCCCACACTGGTATTGTAAGTATTGATGCTGCTCTCCGCAATGATGATGAGCATCGTTGTAAATAACAGAATCTGCCTGGTCGTTCTGTCACTTCTGGTACGATACAGGTACAGCAGAATGGCGTAAGCTGTCACAAATCCCAGATTCAGGAATTCCACCCATGTTTCAAAATGGTCTGCATCCACAAATTTTTCCACACAAAGCAAAAATACAGCTGCCCCCAGGTAGCAAGTCAGAATCTGTTTGGGTTCCGTCTCATCCAACTTCCGGTAAGCCCCGTAGCACATGGTCAGCACCAGCAGGATATAGATGAAAGACTGTCTGCCCGGCAGGGAATCCGGATAGTTCATGCCATGCCAGATGAAATCCAGCATATTAGTGGAAAATCCAAGCAATATAAATCCGATCAGCGCCAGATACCCAAATCGTTTCCTGATAGAGATCTTCTGGTTCAAGGCATACATAGGCAGCATGATAAACGCTATGGTCCCGCAGTAAATATTGGGCCAGTGGTCCAGTCCTCTCTCCGTGGCAATGCACATGCAATGCCTTGCCAGCATATCCAGTACGCTGAAATAGGATTCCAGCTTACTCGGGAAATCCATATCACCGAAATCCGTCTCCAGAATCGCAAAGACCTCCGGCACCAGCAGAATCGCTGCCATAGCTCCCGCCAGCAAAGAAAATAGAGCAAAATTCCAAATTATCTTGAAGGAGCGTTTTTCTGTCAGCAATAATACCAGGAAATACAGCACCAGGAAAATGCAAATCATAATGGAAATATAGAAATTGGTCAGAATGGAAAGCGCCAGCATAACACAGTATAGCGTGCATTTTCCTTCTTTCACCAGCTGTTCCAGCCCTAACACAATCAACGGTAGCAAAACCACACAATCAAGCCACATGATATTCCAGTTGTAAGCTGCCATGAATCCTGACAATGCATAGAAAGTGGAGAAAAACAGGACACCAACATCCTTCCCCTCGCCGAAATGTTTTCGCAGATAAATACAGGCAGTCAGGCCGCAAAGAGCGATCTTTACCATAGCCAGATAACTCATAAACTCCATGATATGTGCTTCCGGTACTAATAGCGCCAGCCAGTGCAGGGGACTGGCCAGATAATATACATACAGCGCCAGGAAATTGGAACCGATTCCTACGTTATAGGTATAGGAAAGTCCCTCTCCTGCCCTGATTTTCCGCATAAATTCAGTGAAAAAGGGCATGTACTGATGGTACATGTCCGAGAAAAGAAAACTTCTGTCCCCAAAGGGATAAATTTCTTTTAAAATAAAAATTACAAACATGATAAGAAAAGGAATGGCAAAAGAAAGCCCCAATATCAGTCCGCCGAACCTTTTACCTGCTGCAGCAGACTGCTCCTCAGTCTGATTTCCCATCTCTTCCATCTGTCCGTCCAATACATTCATCTCATAATCCTCCGCTGCTATTCCACAGGCCAATCAAACAACAGATAATACTGCAAGCTTTGATAAGGCAAGACAGCTTCTCCATCTTTCTCCTGTTTTTCTTCCGAATCTTCATCCGTGCAGAGATTGCCCCGGGCATCCCGAATCTGCTGTGCGGAAATAATAGGATAGTCTTCCCTGAGTTCTTTCAGATAATTCTGATATTCCGGCAGGGGAAGTCCACAATTCTCCAACACATCAATGGCCAGATAGTTTACACTGGTCTCTCCTCCTAAAGTGGTTCCCGACATTTCAAAATTGCTCCAGATGACATAAGGTACTTTATATTTTAACAGATTTTCTTCTAAAGTTAAAGAGTCTGGCTGCAATCCGTTGCTTCTTACGATGGAATTGCTCACATAAGTAGTCGGCTGGTGATCTCCGAAGAACACTATCATGGTATCTTCTTCCTGCTCTGCAAAATATGCCACCAGTTCCTTAAAAGCCTCATCTGTCTTTTTCATCAGGGACAGATACTGATTCAGCACCTTGGAATTGATATTCTCCACCTCGATATCCGGTGTAAAATTAGCGAACACTTCGTCGTACCCGCTGTGGTTCTGCATGGTCACATTAAATACGAAGAGCGGTTCCCCTTCCTCTTTCTTTTCATACAGCCTGATAATCTTATCAAAGCAGGCCTCATCCGATATGTATTTACGAACCTTCTTAGCTCCCGTAAAATCGTCCTTAGACATAAATTCATCAAAGCCAAGCAGGGGATACACCTTGTCACGCTCCCAGCCATCCGCATAATAAGGATGGATAGCCACAGTAGAATACCCCAAAGACTTCAAGTATGACGGAAGGCTCGCACTTTCACTCTTCAAATACTGCTGATAAGCCACGCTTCCCTGGGGCAGAAACGCCATGCTGTGTCCTGTCAGGAACTCAAACTCTGTATTGGCCGTATTGCCGCCCAGGACGGATACATTTAAGTACCCGGAAATCACATCCTCATCCTGCTGCAGACTGTGAATGTATGGCATATAATCCTCATTGGTCTGAAACTCCCCAAGCACTGCTAAGTCCGAAAAAGCCTCATCCATAATCACAATAATATTAGGTCTATCCACACTTCCCGGGTCAGCCAGCGCCATTGTTAGCTCATCACTGCCAAGTGACTCATAAAATTCCCTGCTCTTCTGAGCCGAATACCCTTCCGGCTTCTCCACACTTAAATATTCCATCTCCATCAGAAAGCCCACGATATTACCGTCTCTTTTATTAATAACCGTAGGCGTGAACAGCTTATCATATAGTCCGAATTTCAGGATAAA
>JAFTVH010000049.1 GCA_017465845.1 Lachnospiraceae bacterium
GCATTGCAACCCTGCATCCTAACTGTCTACGCTTAACACTGGAAGTTACCCGCCAGTGCCCAAGACTCGTTAACGGTGGTTTGCTAAACCTTTCCGTGTGGGAGTTCCACCCACCAAGTCGTGCGCCCTTTCAGGGCGCAATCAGCCCTTGACTGCGCCAATCATAACACCCTTCACAAAATGCTTCTGTACAAAAGGATAGATAATCATAACCGGAACAATTGCCACTACGATGAGTGAGTATTTTAAAACTTCAGAAATACCCTGCTCAACTGTTGCGTCAGCATCTACCACCATTTCCGCTTCTACCTGATTACTGACCAGAATATTCTTAAGAAATATTTGCAGCGGATACAGTTCCTTATCGCTCAAGTACATAAATGCATTAAAATAAGCATTCCAGTGTCCGATGGCGTAATATAACGTAATAACAGCAATTACCGCGCCGGACAGAGGCAGCACCATTTTGAAAAAATATTGGGCATCGCTGCAGCCGTCGATCTGTGCCGCCTCCAGCATTTCCTCGTAAAGGTAAACAGCATCATAATCGGACCACTGCCCGGCATATCAGCTCTTGAAAGCGGATACGCTGCCATCAATGTCATAATGATATTGATCATTGTACCTGCAACCATGTAGAACAAAGAATTGCGGTATCCTGTCCATATATCAGTATTCCTGAACACTGCCTTATAACCTGACAGGCTGAAATCCTCCGGAAACAACCATACTTTTCCCGCCATAACAGCAGCCGGAGAAGAGAATGAAGTGGACAGTACAACCAAAAGCGGATATGCAATAATGATTCCCACAATTATCATACCGACGATCAGTATCAGCTCCAATCTCTGATCTGAGCCTGATTTTTTAACCTTTTTATTTCCATTCATAAAACTGTATACCTCCTACCACAAACTGGTATTGCTGACTTTTCGCGAAATTTTATTCACTGCTGTGATCAATATCAGATTCACGATCGAATTGAACATGTCGATAGCCGTTGAATACGAAAATTTAGCACCAACGCCAAAAGCCTGCTTGTATACATATGTAGAAATCACTTCGCTGTAGCTTAAATTCAGATTATTCTGTAACAGGAATACTTTCTCAAAACCAACACTCATTACCTTTCCGGCATCCAAAATCAGCATGATGATCGCTGTCGGCAGAATTGTCGGGAAATCTACATAACGCACTCTCTGCAGTCTGGTCGCACCGTCGATCTGGGCTGCTTCGTGAAGCTCCGGATCACTTCCCGCCAGGGCAGCTATATATACAATAGATTTAAACCCGGCATTCTGCCAGACACCGCTCCACACATACAGATGTGGAAAAGCGGCAGGGCTGCTCAAAAGATCAGTGGGTCTGGCGCCGGTAATTGTCAGCATTATCTTTCCGTAAATACCAATAATGGGATTCAGCATCTGTGTAAGAATACCAATCAAAACTACAACAGAGATAAAATGCGGAATATAAGTAATTGTCTGAATGACTTTCTTTAATCCGCTATGTCTCAGACAATTCACGCTGAGCGCCAAAATAATGGGAACACCCAAATTCGCAACCATCGAATATACACTGACACGAAACGTATTGATCAAATTTGGCATCTTCTACATATACCCAGTTCTCGCCTTCCTTACCCCAGCGGGATGTAATTGTCATATCTTCTCTTGCAAACAGATCCAATACGCGGAATGCAAGCTCTGCATTTTCACAATTTGAAGTAATGACTGCATTATTAGCAGGTTCATCCGTTACATAAGAAATCACGCAGGTGCCGTCAGGACCGGTTAACGGACTGAGCAATGTCCAATTATTTTTCTCCTCAGGATCTACAACAAAGGAGGGAGACAGATAACCGAAAGCTCCTACCAGATGATCTCCTTCTGCATTGACAATTGCTCCAAAAGATTCCTTCGTCTGGGTGAACGATACAGGCTCTAAAAGTCCATCATCTACCAGAGATTTCATGTACAGAACGCCTTCCTTATATTTGTCCTGGGTATAAGAAAGCTTCAGCTGTCCATCCTCGGCAAACAGGTAATTTCTTCTTGAGTTTCTTTCTACAAATGCTCCCATGATATAGTCAATATAATAGCTTCCGTTACTGGATGCACTTCCCAGCAAAGGTATCTCATCTGCGATACCATTTCCATTAGGATCCTGGTTCTTAAAGGCATACAACATATCGTAAAACTCTTCTGTAGTGGTAGGTGCTTCTATATCAAGCGCTTCCAGCCATGGAGTATATACCCACATTCTGGCATAAGGCGGACTGGTGATGGTTTCATTATATCTACAGGTAACATAGATGTGTCCATCACTGTTGGTGAGTTTTTTACGCAGATCGATTCCGGAATTCTCCAGCACTCTTTTAAAACCCTCACTATAATAAACAGAACAATTATCATAATATTCATCCAAAGGAATAATCATTTCAGCCTCAGCCAACTCGGAAATCAGCGCATCTGCCATTCCGGAGTATATAATAATATCAGGCAGCTCCTCTCCGCCGGCAGACATCTGGAGACGGAGCTTTTGCGCGTATTCATCACTTGGATATTCTATAAATTCAAGATTCACATTACCTGCTTCTTCAATCATCGTAGTCAATGTGTTTGTTTCATAATCCTGTATGTTAGCATTTTGTGCAACACCAACCGTCAGCGTCACCTTTTCCTTTGCGATTGGCTCAACACCTACTTCATTCAAATTAGGGTCATGTTGAAAGCCCTCTTCTGCAGCCGCATCGCTCTCCTGTACTGTTGAAGCCTGCTGTGCTCCTGACGAAGTTTCCTGCCCCTGACCGGACGTTTCTGTCTTACCGGTGCTGCCGCAGCCGGATAACAGAGACATGGTCATGCCTGCTGCTAAAATAACTGCCATAACCTTCTTTAACGCAATTCTTTTCATCTTGCTTTACCTCCACATAATTTATTATACCTTTAAGATGCATCCAAATGGTAGTTCAATTATCTTTATTTACGGTGTTTTTCACAAGTATAAAATTTGGTCAGGCATGGATTTAGCGGTCAAAGTGTATAATATTTACCAAAAATCTCTGCTTTTGCTCGGTACTTTGACATGCAACATGTCGCTTTTATGGGCAAAAACAACGAGTATCACACTTCGTACGCCGACTTTACACCAAAAAAGACTAAAACCCAACGCAATCGGTTTTAGCCTTTACTCTGTCATAATTACTTATTCTGCTGTTCTATACAAATCGGAATATTGTTGTAGAATCATAAGGCTCTCCTGCCCTAAAGATACAGCTTGGGAAGGAAGGCTCCTTACAGGAATTAGGATAGAACTGTGTCTCGAAACAGATACTTCCATGCTTTTCGTAGTATGTACCGCCTTTACCCTTTTTGTGGTTCAACCCATTGGCGGTATAGATCTGCAGACCGCACAAATTCGTCCAGACTTCCATGGAAATGCCGCTTTCAGGGCTTCTTACCCAGGCTGCCTTTTTCAGCTTGCCGTCATTGGGCAGGATATAATTATGGTCGTAACCGCCTGCCAGCTTAAGCGGTTTAAAATCAGCGTCAATTCGTTCTCCCACAGTGTGCATGATACGAAAATCCATAGGCGTTCCTTCCACAGATGCAATTTCTCCTGTCGGAAGAAGATTTTCATCCGACAAAAGGAAAGCATCCGAATAGACCTCCAGTTCATGAGCAAGAACATCTCCATTATTGTGACCGGACAGGTTAAAATAGGAATGGTTGGTCAGATTGATCACCGTTGTGGCATCACTTATCGCGTGATAGTCAATTTGCAGAGCATTCTCTTTTGTCAGGGTATATCGGATCGCCTGATCCAGATTTCCCGGAAATCCCTGCTCCAGATGAGGGCTTGTTCTCCTGAACTCTACATAATCACCCTTATCATCCTGCCCCGCCTCCGCTGCATAAAGATGATAATGGGAACGATTGCTGCCGCTGTGATTGTTATTGATTCCTTTCTGGTTCGCTTCCAGTTCATAAGTCACTCCGTCAAGTGTCACCTTTGCCTCCCCTATACGGTTGGCATTCCGGCCAATATATGCGCCGAAACCGCAGGAATTATCATAGTATTCTTCCAGTGTGTCGTAGCCCAGCATGATATCCGTTTTTTTGCCTTCCCTATTCGGCACACGAATCGCCAGAATGGACGCTCCGAAATCACTCAGTTCTACCTCCAGACCTGCCTCATTGGACAGCAAGTACCTGTAGGCCGCCTTTCCTTCTCTGGTATATCCAAACAATTTTTTCTCTATCATCTCATCTTCTCCAATCTGATTTTCTTTGATGGTACTGATAACGTTATCATACTGTCAGTCCCTCAAAAAAGCAAGGAAATGCAGGAAAGTTTTTCCGTTATTCTCTGTCCTCTTTTCGTTTTTATTACCTCAGTCGGAAATATTTTCCATTGCGAAGCTGACTGCAAGCCAGCCGGAATCATCAAAGGCAAAACAGATGTAACCGGAATGGTTTCGACAACTTTCTCGTTAGTGTTTAAGGACATTTTGGACATATACACGTTTTTTAACGTTGTTATGTCCAAAATCGAGTCATCCAACACTAAAATACGAGCTTTTTATGGTGTTCTTTGGACATATGCAAGATTTTTTGTCTCCTATGTAAAAAAATAAGAAGAATTTTGGATATTGAGAAGGGATTTTTCTGCATATGACCAAAATGCAGGTTAAAATGTACCCTATAAACTGGACACTCAAAATCCAATTTTATACCCAAAATCCATGGTTGTCCCCGTTTGGTAGACGCCATTTTACCGATTTATGCCTAACCAGATATTCTGGCAATGGCTGACCCCATTTTTACACAA
>JAFTVH010000050.1 GCA_017465845.1 Lachnospiraceae bacterium
GGAGCCATGTCGGATCCCTACATTCCATTGGAGGAAGAACTTAAGTTAACCAGAAGGTGTCTGGAGCTGATTGCGGAGTACGGATTCGGTCTGGCTATTCAGACCAAGTCGGACAGGATCCTGCGGGATCTGGACCTCCTAAAAGAGATTAACCGCAGGGCGAAATGTGTGGTGCAGATGACTTTGACCACTCATGATGAAGCACTATGCCGTATTGTGGAGCCCAATGTGTGCACCACGGCCAGGAGAGTCGAGGTTCTGGATATTATGCGGCAGGAGGGGATTCCTACGGTGGTGTGGATGACACCTATTTTACCCTTTATCAACGATAACAGAGAGAATATCGAGGGATTGTTGCAGCAGTGCGTTAAGGTACAGACGAAGAGGATTATTACCTTTGGGATGGGAGTGACACTTAGGCAGGGGGACAGGGAGTATTTTTACAGGCAGTTGGATAGGCATTTTCCGGGGATGAAGGAGCGATACATTCATACCTATGGGAACGATTATGAATTGCCCAGCCCGCGTAACAGAGAACTGATGGACCTGCTTCGCAGTACGTGCAGGAAACATGGGATTATGTGCGAGCTGGAAAGGTGCTTTGCATATTTGCATGAATTTGAGGAACCGGGCGGGTATGAACAGTTGAGTTTGTTTTAAAAAGTTAATGCAAAATCTTCCAACATGATGTATACTTATCTCCAAGAGGCCTGAATGGAAAGAAAGCAACATCGGGCTAAAGGCAGGAGGATTAAAGAATGACAAAGAAGTACGATGTAACAGCATTGGGAGAATTGCTGATTGATTTTACAGACAACGGTCTCAGCAGCCAGGGCAATACGCTTTTCGAGGCCAATCCCGGCGGTGCGCCCTGTAATGTGCTTGCCATGTTAAATAAAGCCGGACATAAAACCGCATTTATCGGTAAAGTAGGACAAGATATTTTCGGAAGTAAGTTAAAAGCCGTACTGGATGAGGTCGGCATCGACACCGGCAATCTGATTATGGACGAGGATGTAAGGACTACGCTGGCATTTGTTCAGACACTTGCAGGCGGCGACAGAGATTTCTCTTTCTACCGCAATCCCGGTGCAGACATGATGCTTAAGGCTGATGAGCTGAAAGAAGAGATTTTGAAAGATACAGCAGTATTCCACTTCGGCACACTGTCCATGACACATGACGAAGTAAGAGAAGCGACCAAGAAAGCCATTACAATCGCCAAAGAAAACGGCGCTATCGTTTCTTTTGATCCAAACCTGCGTCCTCCTCTGTGGAAATCTCTGGACGATGCAAAGGAGCAGGTGGCTTATGGTCTTACTCAGTGTGACGTGCTGAAGATTTCAGATAATGAGATTCAGTGGTTCACCAGTGAAGAGGATTATGATGCCGGTATTGCAAAGCTCAGAGAGCAGTATAACATTCCGCTGATTCTGCTTTCCATGGGAAGAGACGGCAGCCGCGCTTATTATAAGGACCTCAGAGTGGAAGTGGCTCCGTTCCTGCAGGAGAATACGATTGAGACTACAGGTGCGGGGGATACCTTTGGCGGAAGCTGTATTCATTATGTGCTGAAATATGGTCTGGACAATCTGGATGAAGAGAAATTGAAAGAAATGCTGACATTTGCTAATGCGGCTGCTTCTATTATTACTACCAGGAAAGGTGCGCTGAGAGTGATGCCTTCTGTGGAGGAAGTGGAAGCTTTGATTCAGAGCAGACAGTAAGTAAAAAGAAAAGGTGGTATTACGTCACTTGTTGTGAAGATGAGTGCGGAAATACCATCTTTTTTGATTCATTTTGCCGATTTTGTGTAACCTAAATAACTTTTGAGCTATAAATATATAAGAGATATTTTATAAACACAATAGTTTCTGAGAGGATAAAGATGAAGGATTTATTTTATGCACATATTTCAGAGGACGGAAGAAAACAGACGGTTCTGGAACACCTGGAGGGCACGGCAAGATTGGCATCTGAGTTTGCCGAAGTATTCGGAGAAGCGCAGCTGGGACAATTAGTGGGGTTGGCACATGATATCGGCAAATATACCCCCGGATTTCAAAAAAGGCTGAATGGCGGACCGAAAGTGGACCATTTATCTGCCGGTGCGTTTGAGGTTATGAAGCTGCAGCAATTTCCGGCAGCATTCTGTGTTGCCGGGCACCATGGCGGCATACCTGACGGAGGAGCAAGAGAGGACCATGGCGGGCAGAGTACTTTAATGGGAAGACTGGCAAAAGTGCAGTCCGGTGGAGTAGAAGATTATGCCGCATTTAAGGAGGAACTGGAGCTGACTGGAGTGCTTCCAAGGCAATCGTTTGGAAATGATTTGCCTGCTGTGTGTTTTTTTATCAGGATGCTATTCTCATGTCTTGTGGATGCAGATTATCTGGATACGGAACGATTTATGAATGGGAACATCCTCAAAGCAAAGGGTGATAGTAACCTGAACGGAAGCGGATGGTCTAACTCTGCAGACATGGAAGAATTGGACAGAAGATTACAGAAATATGTTTCAGGATGGTTTCCGCCTCGAAATGAACTGAATGGGCTGCGCTGGAAAATCTTAGAGTCATGTATCGAAAAGGGAGAAAAAGAAGAGCCGGGTCTGTTCAGTTTGACGGTCCCTACCGGCGGAGGAAAAACAGTTGCTTCTCTGGCGTTTGCAATTCGCCATGCGAAGGTGCACGGGAAAAAGAGAGTAATCTATGTGATACCTTATACATCCATTATTGAACAGACGGCAGATATGTTCAGAAATATTCTCGGAGCTGAAAATGTGTTGGAGCATCACAGTGGTGTGTCGTATAAGGATGAAGGCGGTGTATCTGAGGAAACACTACGGAAAATCAAGGCAACCGAAAACTGGGACATGCCGGTCATTGTTACGACGGCGGTACAGTTTTTTGAAAGTTTATATAGTAATATGCCGTCCAAATGCAGAAAACTCCATAATATAGCAGATAGTGTTATTGTTTTCGATGAAGCGCAAATGCTGCCGGTTCCTTATCTGAGACCTTGTGTGCATGCAATCTCGCAGCTGATAGAGAAATATAACGTTTCTGCGGTACTTTGTACTGCTACACAGCCGGCATTGGAAAATATCTTCAAAAAATATCTGCCTGACCATTCTGCAATAGAATTGTGCCCGGAAGGAATCAGGAAGAATGATATCTTTCGACGAGTGACGTTTCGAAATGTCGGGAAACTTACTTGGGAAGAGCTTGGGAAAACACTCAATGAACAGCGACAGGTACTCTGCATTGTTAATAGCCGCAAGAATGCGAATCAGATCTTTCAGATGTTGGAGGGAGAAGGTATCTTTCATCTGTCAACATTGATGTATCCTGAACATCGCAGACGGATTCTGAGTGAAATTCGAGAAAGGTTAAAAGCAGGAGAAGTGTGTAAAGTGGTGTCTACCTCATTAATAGAAGCGGGAGTCGATGTGGATTTCCCGGCAGTTTTCAGGGAAGAGGCAGGGCTGGATTCTATATTGCAGGCAGCAGGAAGGTGTAATCGGGAGGGGAAACGGTCAAATGCGGAAAGTGTGGTCACCATTTTCCGGACGGAAAGCAGACCTCCGCAGTTATTTGCAATACCCATCGGAGCAGCCCGCAGTGTTTTGATGCATCGGGAAGATATTGCATCAGAGGAAGCAATCCATGAATATTTTACAGAATTGCTGAACTTAAAAGGCGAAGACGCACAGGATAAGAAGCAGATTTTAAAGAGAATGGAAAGCGGAGATTTTCCTTTTAAAAGTATTGCAGAAGATTTTAAACTGATTGAGAATGATGTGAAGACGATTTATATTCCCGGAGAAAAGAATAAATGTTTGATTTCACGTTTGCGGAATGGGGAGAGGTCGAGGGAGCTTTTCAGAGAACTCGCGCAATATGGAGTCTCTGTTTACAGCCAGCATTATGACACGTTACGTGAGGCAGGGGATCTTGAAATCCTGGATGACGAGGTTGTGATATTAGTGAATGAAAATTTGTATTCAGAAGAAACCGGATTATCTTTGGAGGCGGATTTCGGGAAAGCGTTGTTTGTTTGAAAAAGAGTAGGCATCATAAATTTAACTAAAAGATATAAGTCAACAAGAAAGGGGGAATGTTTCAATGTCAATTCGTTTGGAAGTCTGGGGAGATTATGCACTGTTCACCAGACCTGAAATGAAGACGGAGAGGGTGTCATATGATGCAATGACGCCATCAGCCGCGCGTGGTATTCTGGAAGCAATTTACTGGCATCCGGGACTCGTGTATCACATTGACCGGATATATGTGCGGTCACCGATTCAGTTTACGAACATCAGGCGCAATGAAGTGAAATCGGTTGTAAATGCCAGAGCAGCCAAGGCTGCCATGGAGAAAGGAAGAGGTGAGCTTTGGATTGCAACTTCGGAGGATATTCAGCAGAGAGCTGCAATGATTCTGAAGAATGTCCATTATGTGATCGAAGCTCATTTTGACATGACAGAAAAAGCTGCAGAAGGTGATAATCCCGGTAAATTTCAGGATATTTTAAAACGAAGGATCAGTAAAGGGCAGTTCTATCATCAACCTTATTTTGGGTGCAGGGAGTTCCCGGTAAATTTCTCATTATGTGAAAATATGCCGCCATGTCCGTTGGAATTGAAAGGTGAGAAAGACTTGGGATATATGCTCTATGACATGGATTATTCTGATGCAGGGAATATAAAACCTTTGTTTTTCCGGGCGATTATGAAAGATGGAATGATTGAGATTCCTTCACGGGATAGTCAGGAGGTGAAGGGATGATTTTACAGGCTCTTGTAAAATATTATGAGGACATGGCTGCAAAAGGAAAAATTGCAGAATATGGATGGGGACCTGCGAAAATCTCTTATGTGTTGTGTATTGATGAGGATGGCAATTTACTTCAGGCTATCTCCGTAAAGGAAGAATCAGCAAATGAAAAGAAGAAAACGCTGGTGCCTCAAAGTATGATACTTCCGGCAGCTGTGAAAAGAAGTTCCGGAGTTGCACCGAATTTCCTCTGGGATAATTCAGCATACATACTGGGAATTGACGGGAAAGGAAATGCAGAACGCGCAAGGAACTGTTTTGAAGCATGTAAAGAGTTTCATAAGGGGTTATTGAAAGATATTGACATTCCCGAAGCAAAAGCTTTGTTATGCTTTTTTGACAAGTGGGCTCCTGATTCAGCAAAGGAACATCCTGCACTTGCAGAGGAATATGAAGATATTATAGCTTCATCAAATCTTGTTTTTCAATTTCAGGGCAGATATCTTCATGAAAATACTTTGATTCGGGAAGCATGGACAAAGTATTATCAGGGAACAGATGGAAAAGCAGAAGGAATATGCCTGGTAACAGGCAAAACGGGTCCTGTGGCAGTGTTGCATCCATCCATTAAAGGGATTCCCGGAGCACAGTCCAGTGGGGCATCGCTGGTTTCTTTTAATGCACCTTCCTTTTGTTCTTACGGACAGGAACAGGGATTTAATGCATCCACAAGTGAATATGCCGCATTTGCGTATGGTGCTGCACTGAATTATCTGATTTCAGAGAGAGATCATCACTATCGAATCGGCGATACAACAGTGCTTTGCTGGGCTGAAGGAGGCGAAGGAGAGTATCCTGGGTTAATGGGATTCTTTGCGTTTGGAGCTAAGTCACCTTATTCTGAGAAAGAATTGACCAATAAAGTGCATGATTTGTTGAAGGGAAAATATGTGGAGATTGATGGACGTAAATTGGATCCGGAGAAACCATTTTATATCCTGGGTATTTCACCAAATGCCGCTAGGTTATCAGTACGTTTCTTTCTGCAGAATTCGTTCGGTAATATTCTTCGAAATGTGAATGAGCATTATGAGAGATTAAGAATACAGAGACCGGCCGATGATTTCGTTGAAAACCTTCCGCTTTGGAGGCTTTTGAGTGAAACAGTAAATCAGAACGCACGGGACAAGTCTCCGGCACCGAAACTTGCAGGAGAAGTTCTAAGAGCGGTCCTTACCGGCGGACGTTATCCTGCTACATTGTTAAACGGAGTGATTCTGCGTATCCGGGCAGAACATAAAGTGACCAGGGGACGGGCAGCCATTATAAAAGCATATTATTCGAGAAATATCAATCCGTATGTACCCAAAGAGGAGGTTTTGAAAGTGTCATTGAATAAAGAAAGTTCTAGTATACCGTATCAGCTGGGGCGATTATTTTCTACATTGGAGGCAATCCAATCAGCGGCCAATCCCGGCATTAACAGTACGATTAAGGATAAATATTTTAATTCAGCATCAGCAACACCGGCGGTGGTATTTCCGGTGTTGATTAAGCTTGCAGAGAAGCATTTAAAGAAAATAAAGGGTGGTCTGCACAAAACACTTGCTACACAATTGTCAGAAGTTCTCGGAAAGATTGGGGAAGAGTTTCCAGCAAGGCTGAATCTGCCGCAGCAGGGTTCTTTCCAACTTGGATATTATCATCAGACAACGGTCCGTTTTGAAAGTAAAAAGAAGGAGGAAGAGTAAATATGGAACCTATTAAGAATCGTTATGAATTTGTAGTATTATTTGATGTGGAAAATGGTAATCCCAATGGAGACCCTGATGCAGGAAACATGCCCAGAACTGACGAGGAATCCGGACATGGAATTGTGACGGACGTATGTCTGAAGCGTAAAATCAGAAATTATGTAGAAACTGTAAAAGAAGATGCGACAGGATATCGCATTTACATAAAGGACAGCGTACCTTTGAATCGCAGTGATGCAGGAGCTTATGCAGCACTCGGTGTAGATGATAAGACGATTAAGGAGAAAAAGAAGATGGATCCGGATATTGACCGTAAAATCCGTGATTGGATGTGCCTGAATTTCTTTGATATCAGAACATTTGGCGCTGTTATGACTACATTTGTAAAAGAACATCTTAATTGTGGTCAGGTACGGGGACCGGTACAGCTTGGATTTGCAAGAAGTGTGGATCCGATAGTACCTCAAGAGATTACCATTACCCGTGTAGCGATTACCACGGAAGGTGATGCGGAACGAAAAGATACGGAAATGGGCAGGAAATATATTATCCCCTATGGACTTTACAGATGTGAAGGTTATGTTTCTGCTAATTTGGCTCGAAAGGTAACAGGATTTTCAGAAGATGATCTGAACCTTCTCTGGGAAGCAATTTTAAATATGTTTGAGCATGATCATTCTGCGGCAAGAGGTAAGATGGCGGTAAGAGAATTGATAGTATTCCGGCATGACAGCGAATTGGGAAATGCTCCTGCCCATAAACTTTTTGAAGCAGTAAAGGTAAGTAAGAAGGAAGGAGTAGATATCCCGAGAGCATATTCAGATTACGAGATTGCCGTGGAAGAAATCCCTGACGGTGTTACCTGTGTGAGGATGTAAACATGTATCAGGAAGAAGACTATCTTATGATATCCGGTCTGGAGCATTTTGCATTTTGCCGAAGACAATGGGCTCTGATTCATATTGAGCAGCAATGGGCAGAGAATACCAGAACAGTTGACGGAGCAATTCTTCATGAGAAGGCCCATAATCCTGATTTGAGAGAAAAGCGGGGAGAATTAATTATTACCAGAGGTATAAAAGTTTTCTCCGCTAATCTGGGTATCTCCGGTGAATGCGATGTGCTCGAATTTCGCAAGTCAGATAAAGGTATTTCACTTCATGGATACGAAGGCCTGTGGCAGCCATACC
Organism: Lachnospiraceae bacterium; assembly: GCA_017465845.1. Classification (GTDB taxonomy): domain Bacteria; phylum Bacillota; class Clostridia; order Lachnospirales; family Lachnospiraceae; genus Acetatifactor. Next base: position 7,723 of record JAFTVH010000050.1, read on the forward strand.
CTGTAGAATATAAGCGGGGAACACCTGCAACAGGTGAAGGGAATATACTGCAGCTTTGTGCACAGGCTATGTGCCTTGAAGAAATGCTTTGCTGTGAAATCAAGGAAGGTGCTTTATTTTATGGAGAAATAAGAAGACGCGACACGATACAATTTACGGAAGAGCTTCGTCAACAGGTAAAAGACTACTTGAAAGAAATGCATGATTACTACAAGAAAGGATACACTCCCAAAGTAAAAACAGGAAAGGCATGTAATGCATGCTCGCTGAAAGAAATTTGTGTACCCAAGCTGACAAAGGCAAAGTCCGTAAAAACTTACCTTCAGAAGAAAATGGAGGAAGATGCATGAGGCATTTACTGAATACCTTATTTGTAACATCAGAAGATGCTTACTTAAGTCTGGATGGAGAGAATGTAGTTGTAAACCGTGACAAGCAAGAGATAGGACGCTTCCCACTGCATAATCTTAATGCCATATTTTCTTTCTCATATGCAGGTGCTTCACCGGCGTTAATGGGAGCTTGCGCATCAAAGGAGATTAACCTGGTTTTCTGTACTCCAAGAGGAAAATTTCTGGCGAGAACCACCGGAATAAGTAATGGTAATGTTTTGTTAAGAAGAAAACAATATCGCATAGCTGATGACACAACGGAAAGTTGTAAGATAGCCAGAAATATGATTTTTGGAAAGTTATACAACTCCAGATGGAGCATAGAAAGAACGAAAAGAGACCACAAAATGCGTATAGACGAAGAAAAATTTCTCCGTGCATCTGAATCGATCAAAAATCTTATGGCAGATGTTTTGAAAGAACAGTCGCTTGATAGTTTGCGTGGTCTGGAAGGTGTGGGAGCAACTGCGTATTTCGGTGTCTTTGATGATATGATTCTTCGTGATAAAGAAGATTTCTTTTTTCGAGAGCGTAATAGACGTCCGCCTCTTGATAAGATTAACGCCATGCTGTCATTTGCGTATAGTCTTTTGGGGAATGATTGTGCTTCGGCATTGGAAAGTGTTGGATTGGACTCTTATGTTGGTTTTTTGCATAGAGACAGGCCGGGAAGAACTTCTCTGGCATTGGATCTGATGGAAGAACTGCGCCCGTGTATGGCAGACCGATTTGTACTCACGATGGTTAATAATCGTGTGGTTGCTCCCAGAGATTTTGAAACGTCAGAAAGTGGAGCGATACGATTGACGGATGAAGCCAGGAAGAAGTTTTTGAAAAGCTGGCAGGAAAAGAAGCAGGAAGTAATTACCCATCCATACTTAGAAGAAAAGGTACCATGGGGATTGGTTCCTTATATACAAGCTTTGCTTCTGGCAAGATATTTGCGCAGTGATTTAGATGAATATCCCCCTTTTCTGTGGAAGTGAGGTTGATTATGCTGGTATTGATCACATATGATGTTAACACAGAGGATGCAGCAGGAAGAAGACGTTTGAGGCAAATTGCAAAGAAATGTGTCAATTATGGTCAACGTGTACAAAATTCTGTTTTTGAGTGTTTGGTTGATGCTGCCCAATGTACAATGCTGAAACATGAGTTATGCAGTATTATGGACGAAAGCAAAGATAGTCTGAGATTTTATTATCTGGGAAATAAATATCAGACGAAAGTGGAACACTTTGGTGCAAAAGCAACGTATGAACCAGAGGGAGTTCTGATGATTTGACGATGCGAAGTTGAAGTGAACATATAATTCTTAGTAGGTTCGCACCTTGATAAAGACGTATAATTAAATATAAATGATTATAATATTGATTGAAGTCTAGAAAAATTGTATTTAGTCGAAAAAGAATGTATTGATTTTGGCTAAAGTATACAAAAGTAGTAGAGGATTATTGGCTACTTTTGCTGTCTCTCCCTTTGCGGGGAGAGTGGATTGAAATACCGTGGACGAACTGAAGGATGGCGAAACAGGTCGTCTCTCCCTTTGCGGGGAGAGTGGATTGAAATCTCCCCGCTCCAATCCTGCGACATCATGTTGAACGTCTCTCCCTTTGCGGGGAGAGTGGATTGAAATCGTCCATATCTGGGAATCGTTGACGAATACCATGGTCTCTCCCTTTGCGGGGAGAGTGGATTGAAATACTTTTTTGCCTTCGCGTCTGCTGATGATGGCAGCGGTCTCTCCCTTTGCGGGGAGAGTGGATTGAAATGCCCCTTAAAAGTGACATGTGCAGGCATCTGAAAAGTCTCGCCCTTTGCGGGGAGAGTGGATTGAAATTGGACTACACACTGGGCGACACGCTGGCGCTGGTGTCTCTCCCTTTGCGGGGAGAGTGGATTGAAATAGGAAGCGACATCTGGATGTTGAGCAAATCGGAAGTCTCTCCCTTTGCGGGGAGAGTGGATTGAAATGCGAGCATTACAGCCATTGCAGACTTATCGACCTGTCTCTCCCTTTGCGGGGAGAGTGGATTGAAATCTCTTTCTCCCCGATAAGCCGATAGGACAGCTTTGGTCTCTCCCTTTGCGGGGAGAGTGGATTGAAATATATTGTTTTCTACTGCGTACTGCTTAACTGTACGTCTCTCCCTTTGCGGGGAGAGTGGATTGAAATCAAATGCTCTCATGGGAGTAGCTGTTGAGGGTGAGTCTCTCCCTTTGCGGGGAGAGTGGATTGAAATAC
>JAFTVH010000051.1 GCA_017465845.1 Lachnospiraceae bacterium
TATCCAATAGCATACCCGAAGAGATATGTAAATCTCTACGAGTAGTAACTGTAAATGTTGTTATGAAGAGCCGTATGCGGAAAAGCCGCACGTACGGATCTGTGAGGACTTCACATCGTGAGGTGTGATTTTACTTGGTGTGCGCCCTGAAAGGGTGCGCGGTATCCGGTCAAACGAGGACACTGGGGAAGGATGTTTGAATGAAGAAGCTGATTACTAAGACATTACAGAAAAATGAGTCATTATTTTATTTCTGGCGCAATTATCTCCTGTTTACCATTCTCTTTGTGGGATGTATTGTACCGATTCTCTTAAAGACCTTCTGGGTACTGGAAGATAATGTGGAGAAGGGCACCTATCGGAACGTCGCTGAGGGTATGAGTGTTCTGGACAATGAAATCATGATTCTGAATAATGTTGTAATCGATATGCGTTCCAGCAGACATTTTTCTTCTGTACGGTCTATGGATGAGGTCCGCAAGGGGAGTGATTACGCTATCCTGAATGATATGCAGGAGAAACTGAAAGATTCCACGCAGTTTCTATCCTTTGCCATAGAACCCATGCTTTATTTCTCCAATGGAGTTATGTTCTTTAATGACATGACATTTGCAATTGAAGCACAGTATCTATATAAACGTTTCTATGAAGAAAGTCATGCAGACTTAAAAAGCTGGATGGAAGAATTGGCAGCGCAGGAATATACATACGCGCTCCTGCCGAGTGAAAGCTACTTCAGCAGTATTTACGGCGAGTTTGACGGAATTGCATATGTACATTCGTATAAGCTCGCCAGCCATCAGGAAAGTTCTTCATTGTAATTGCGGTGATTGTATCAGTGATACTGGCATATAAGAATACGATGCCCATCCAGAGTATCGTATCACTCTTAAATAAATATACGAAGGACCCGCAGGAAAAAGGTGCTTCCTATGATTACATTGAAAAGTCCATTACAGAGATCGGGGACAGTGCGATCCAATATGAGAACCAGCACAAGAAGCTGAGCCAGGAAATTGCTCACTGGCTGCTTCGTGAGCATATCTTGAACGGCCTGGATGAAAAACAATCAGAAGAACTTTTGAGGGTTCATGAAAACTTTCCGATGCCCTTTAGGCTGTTTATCATTCAACTTACATACACGGAATGGAATATTTTATCCGGGGAAGTGAAGGAACTGCTTTTGCAGAATAGGATATCATTTTCCTTCTTTTCTAAAGTGAAACCAAATCTGTTTGTGATGCTGGACAGCGGTGCACAGGATTATGAAACGCTGAAGGAAAGCCTGAGCCGGTTCAGGGAAGAAGCAAATGCAAAATGGGAATGTGATTGTATCGTTTCCATCGGCAAAGAACATGATTCGCTGGTGGACCTGAACGAGATATATCATCTTGTGCACTGTAATATGAAATATTTCAGCGAAAGAAAGCTGATATTCCAGGAAGATGTGGAAGCGGACGAGGATAACAAATTAAGGGAACTTAATCTCCTGGAGAATGTAAATCTTACAGATATGATTTTAAGCGGCAATGAAAAGGAAGCTGTCAGGGTGATCAGAAGCCAATGGAACAAAATAAGAAATTACCATAGCGAGTCGATGTTAGAGCAGTTATTCTTTATGCAGGCCGGAATTCTGAATAGTACGGCTGCCCAGTTAAACTGTGATAAGAGGCTGATGACTTTACAATATAATGACAACATTGCCGGAATAGAATCGAAGATAGTGTCATTTGTGGAGGAATTGTGCAGTCTTGTACTGGAAAAGAAGGAAACCGACAAAAATGATGTGCCAAAGCAGATCGTGGAGTATATGAAGGAAAACTTCAGTAATCCGGATTTTTACATGACATCGCTGGTGGAGGAATTTGGCTTGTCTCAGAAAACGATTGCCAGGACGCTTAAGGCATACTTGAACAAGACATTCTCGGAATATTTAGAAGAACTGCGGCTCAGGAAGGCCCGGGAGTTGTTGGGCGATACCCGGCTGAACGTTGTAGACGTAGCAAAGGAAAGCGGGTTTGGCTCCGTGGATACTTTCTTTAAAGCATTTAAAAGAAAATATGGTGTATCGCCGAGTAACTACAGGGCCGGGAAGCAGATGATGAACAGTTCTGAAGAATAGAAAACTGCTGTATGTACTGTTGGCAGGTAATGGAGTATGAAACAAATATGAAAAAATAAAGGCTGCCGCTGGCAGCCTTTTTGAGTGAGCACAGGCTTTGCTGTGAACTGAAGTACGGTGAAAAAAGATTGACAAATGAGAAAACATGGAATATAGTTTATAAAGAACATATCATATTATTCCTACTTAAAATATAGGAATAATTACAGAGCCGAAGGGTGGAGGAAATACTTCAATGGAAATTAGGACAGCAGCAATTATAGGAGCCGGGGCAATCGGCGGTTATTTTGTATGGGGCCTATCTGATAAAATGGGAGGTAATCTCTGGGTGATTGCAGACGGAGAACGAAAGGCGCGCCTGGAAAAAGAGGGACTTCAGATTAATGGGGAAAATTTTGAACTACATGTGCGCACGCCGAAAGAGGCGAGAGGTGTTGATCTGCTTTTGATTGCAACCAAATATGGTGCCTTGAAGGATGTTTTAGATGATATTGCCACTATCGTGGATGAACATACAGTGGTATTGAGCTTGCTGAATGGAGTGGACAGCGAAGAAATCATAGGCGGTAAAATCGGTATGGACCGTATTGTGTATTCTTTGATGAAAATTGCAGCTGAGCGTGTGGGAAATAAGATTACTTTTAATGGAGAAGTGACACCGGGCCTATTTTACGGGGAAGCAGGTCAAAAAGAACCAAGTGAAAGAATGCTGGCTATAGCCGGATTACTGGACGGAACCAGGCTGCACTATCACATGTGCGAGGATATTATCCGGGATCTTTGGTATAAGTATGCCGTCAATGTCAGCGGCAACCAACCCCAGGCAATTCTGGGGTGCGGAGGAGGCGCATATGAGGATAGCGTCTATGTTGCTCAGATCAGAAACAGGCTTAGAGAAGAAGTAGTAGCGGTGGCGGCTGCCAAAGGAATTGATATCAGTGAGGAGAATGCCCCTGCAGGAAAGAGTAGTCCGATCGCAAAGAGGGCCCGTTATTCTACTTTGCAGGATTTGGATGCCAAACGACACACGGAGGTAGACATTTTTGCGGGAGCTATGGTGCGCATGGGGAAAGAATTGGGGATTCCGACCCCGTATAATGAGTTTGCATACAATGCTATCAAGGCACTGGAAGAGAAAAATGACGGCAAATTTGACTACTGATTGTCAGGTTATACCATGTTACAGTAAGGAGTATTCATAATTTGAAAAGTGCAGGGGCAGTAATTACATTTAATCAGTAAGAAAGAACAGTATTGTGATAAAAGAAAGGAGGAAGAATGTCTGTTTTAAAGAAGCAGGATATTCTGAAAGTCAGGATGAAATTAGTAGTAATAGAACCTTTAGGAGTAGAAAAAAAGGCTTTGGCGCAGTGTATGAAGGAGCGTTTGGACAGCCGGATTGAAGTGGTAACCTACGATACCAGGGTTACGGACTCAAATGAACTGATTGAAAGAGGAAAAGACGCAGACATAATTGTTGTAGCAAATCTTCCCTTGAACAGAGAAGTCATTTCCGGCTGCAGAAACCTGAAAATGCTTTCTGTAGCCTTTACCGGTATAGACCATATTGATATGGAGGCATGTCGGGAAAGAGGGATTCTTGTCAGTAATTGTGCCGGCTATTCTACCGTGGCAGTAGCAGATTTGGTGTTTGGTATGGTAATTGCACTTTACCGTAATATAATACCCTGTAATGAAGTGGTGAGAAAGGAAGGAACCAAGGACGGTCTTGTGGGATATGAACTGGAGCATAAAAAGTTCGGCATCATTGGTTATGGTGCAATCGGCAAAAGAGTAGCAGAGATTGCAAAGGCTTTTGGTTGTGAAGTTTTTGCTTACAGCAGGACAAGAAAGGAAATGCCGGGCGTTACCTATATGGATTTGGACACTCTTCTGTTTACATGTGATATCGTCTCCTTACATGTACCTCTTACCGAAGAAACAAGAGGACTTATCAATAAAGAGAAATTGGCCCGTATGAAAAAGACGTCCATTTTAATCAATACAGCCCGTGGACCTGTGGTAAATTCTGATGATCTTGCAGAGGCATTGAAGGAGGGCACCATTGCCGGGGCGGCAGTAGATGTATTTGAACAGGAACCGCCGGTGCCAAGCAGTCATCCACTGTTTAGCTGTCCAAACCTCATAGCAACACCCCATGTTGCCTTTGCAACAAAAGAAGCATTGGAAAAGCGTGCTGTAATTGCCTTTGACAATGTAAAAATGTGGATTGCCGGAACTCCGCAGAATGTCATAAGATGATAAAACTATACTAAGTAAAAGTCCCCTATCCACCGCTTAGCGCTCCACACGCTTGAAGCGGTGGATAGGGGACTTACTTGGATTCGGTTAAAAAAAGTTATTTTAGATACATTACTTGTTAAAAAAGTAGAATAATATCAGTAGAAAGGAGAATGAATCAAATGAAAAGAAAATCAATTTTTTGCATGATCATTTTAAGTGCGCTGCTGCTGAGCGGCTGCACAAAGAAAAACACTCAGGGAACAGAGCAATCTTCTGCAGTGGAAACCACCCCACATTCTACGACTACTGATACTGTGCTGCCTCCGGCTTCCACCGACACAGTAGAATCAACCACTCATCAGGAGAATAGCACCGCACAAGATGGCACTGCACAAAATAGTACTGCGCATAACAGCACGGTACAAAATGGTGCTGACGGCACGACCATGATTTCAGAGGAGGAAGCCAAACAGATCGCCCTGGCTCACGCAGGCCTCAAAGCTGATCAGGTAACCTTTATCAAAAGCGGCAAAGACAGGGAGGATGGTCACATCAGATATGATGTAGAATTCTACACCACCGATAATAAAGAGTACGATTATGAAATCGACCCCTACACCGGAGAAATCCTGGGATATGACTACGATGCCGAGTACTATCCCCAGTCAGCCAACATCACTGACACGGCTGCCATCTCCGAAGATGAGGCTAAACAAATTGCCTTGAAAAAGGTCTCCGGCGCCACTACCAATGACATCCGTGAATTCAAAACGGACTACGACAACAGCAAACTGAAATACGAAGGAAAGATCTACTACGATCATAAAGAATACGAATTTGAGATCGATGCCCATACAGGCGACATTCTGGAATGGGATGAAGAACAGATTTCTGCCGGTAATTTGTAATTTAAGGTTTGAAGCAAAGACACGCACAGAGCAGGAATCACTGCTCTGTGTTTTTATTTTTCTATAAAAATCATTGCCTGAGAGCTGCTTTTACGCTACAATAAGAATAGATAAAGTATATGAAAAAGCGTATGTAGGAGGTGCTGCGAGATATGGGAAATTATTTAAATCCAGGCAATAGTGGATTTACCAGAATCAGAAATGATGTATATGTGGATAAATCGGGTCTGATAGGGCTGATTAATCAAACGATTGATACGCCGAGATGTCTCACATGCATCAGCAGACCCCGCCGGTTTGGAAAGTCATTTGCAGCCAAAATGTTATGTGCATATTATGATAAAACATGTGATTCCTCTCATCTGTTTGACGATCTTATAATTGCCGAGGATAAACAGTATTTGGAGTATCTGAACAAGTATGATGTAATTTATTTAGATATGACAAATATTATTGGTGAAGCGGGAAAAAAAGAGATTATTTCTTATATAAAGCGGAAAGTGTCTGAAGAACTTGTGAATGCCTATCCGGGCCTAAAGGTAGATAAGGAGTCTATCTCGACAACTTTGATTAATGCTGTGGAATTGACCGGTAATAAGTTCATAGCAATCATTGATGAGTGGGATGCGCCTATTCGGGAAATACCTGATATTCAGAAAGAATATCTGGAATTCCTGCGTACATTGTTTAAAAGCAGTGGTACAACAGATAAGATATTTGCAGCAGCATATATGACCGGCATCCTTCCAATCAAGAAGGATGGTTCACAGTCGGCTATCTCGGACTTTGAAGAGTTCTCCATGATAAAGCCCAGAAAGTTCGGGCCTTATGTTGGATTTACAGAAGCAGAGGTCCGAGACCTTTGTCGTGATTATAGTGTTGATTTCACAAAGATGAAACAATGGTATGATGGATATGCATTTCGTGGTGTAGATTCAGTTTATAATCCGAACTCAGTGATGAAAGCAATTCGTAACGATGACTTTGATTCCTACTGGACAGAAACCTCCGCGGCGGTAAGTTTAATGGGGTATATCAGCCTTGATTTTGACGGATTGTCCAAAACAGTGGCGGAATTGATTGGTGGAATCAGCATCAAAGTAGATACAAAGGGATTCGCAAATGATCTGGTGACATTCCGGAACAGAGATGATGTGCTTACGCTGTTGATACATCTGGGATATCTGGCATATGATGAAGAAACACAGACGGTTCATATTCCAAATGAAGAGTTGCGAAGGGAATTTGCCAGAACAATCCGGGAAGTAAAAAGGGACGAGACCATCCGGCGGGTCCGGGAAAGCGACCGGCTTATTTATGATACGGTGCACGGGAATGCTGAAGCTGTGGCTGCCCAGATTGAAAAAATCCATGCAGAGGAAACAGCTGCTCTTTTTTATAATGACGAGCAGGCGCTGCGCAGTGTAATTAAGCTTGCCTACTTCAGCTATAAGGATCATTATCTGAAGTTTGAAGAGCTGCCGGCAGGTGACGGTTATGCAGATATTGTATATCTGCCCAAAAAGGATTCGATGTTGCCGGCTCTTGTGATTGAAATGAAATGGAATAAATCCGTGGAGGGAGCGATTGCGCAGATTAAGGAAAAACACTATCCGGATGCAGTCAAGGGGCATGGCGGTGATGTTTTGCTTGTTGGAATTAATTACGATAAAGATGCGCCGGCAGGAAAAAGGAAGCATGAATGCGTGATTGAGCGGATGGTGCGGGCGTAACTGTTACGCTTGACGTGAAAATTTTACATCCCCCCTATTTCCTTTTACAGAAAAGTATGTTATATTTATATCAAACGTTCGTCCACGAAAGGATGAATGGAGTAAATTGAAAACGGAGGTAATGACAATGTTAGTTTCTGCAACAGAAATGCTTAAGAAAGCAAAAGCAGGCCACTATGCAGTAGGCCAGTTCAACATTAACAATCTGGAGTGGACAAAGTCCATTCTGTTAACTGCTCAGGAGTGCAATTCTCCCGTAATCCTTGGTGTATCTGAGGGTGCAGGTAAGTATATGGGCGGTTATCATGCAGTAGTAGGCATGGTAAACGGATTATTACAGGACCTGAACATCACCGTTCCTGTAGCTCTTCACTTAGATCACGGCTCTTTCGAAGGCTGATACAAGTGTATCGAAGCAGGTTTTTCATCTGTAATGTTCGACGGTTCTCACTATGCAATCGATGAGAACGTAGCTAAGACCACTCAGCTGGTAGCTGATGCTCATGCTAAGGGAATCTCCATCGAAGCTGAAGTAGGTTCCATCGGCGGTGAAGAAGATGGTGTTGTAGGTATGGGTGAGTGCGCTGATCCTGATGAGTGTAAGGCTATCGCTGATCTGGGCGTAGACTTCCTGGCAGCAGGTATCGGTAATATCCATGGTAAATATCCTGAAAATTGGCAGGGCCTGAGCTTTGAAACTCTGGATGCTGTACAGCAGAAGACAGGAGAACTTCCTCTGGTTCTTCACGGCGGTACCGGAATTCCTGCTGATATGATCAAGAAAGCAATCTCTCTGGGCGTTGCTAAGATCAACGTAAATACTGAGTGTCAGCTGGCATTTGCTGCTGCTACACGTGAGTATATCGAAGCAGGTAAGGATCTGCAGGGTAAGGGATTTGATCCTCGTAAGCTGCTGGCTCCGGGTGCTGAAGCAATCAAGAAGACCGTTAAAGAGAAGATGGAACTGTTTGGATCTATCGATAAGGCTTGAGGTTGGGATTGACTTGGGAGAGCTTAAGGCAAAGGCACGCACAGAGTGAGGCGCTAAGGCTTCTTTCAAGTGCAGTCACAGTGATATAAGATATACTAACAGCCTGTATTTTGACAAAGGGCCATCCTCAAAACGTAAAACTCGCGGCTTTGCCGCTCAGACAGGTTACGTTTTGAGGATGAAAGTCAAAATACAGGCTGTAAGTATATCTAATATCACTGCGTATGTCACTTGAAAAAAGTCTTAGCGCCTCACTCTGTGCTGGTTTGCGTCAAACTTTCCAAGTCAATTTTTGGTACATAATGCAGGGGCGTATTTATATCTGTCCTGTTGAATCCCGCAGAATAAGCTTCGGCGAAATCACAGCTTCTATATGCGTTCCGTTATCAGCTTTCTTGTCGATCATGTCGAACATCATTTTTGCAGATTGTCTGCCAATCTTGTTCGGAAGAATATCAATAGTCGTTAAAGCAGGAAACGTCATATCAGAATATTCATTGTTATCATATCCAATCACGGAAATGTCTTCCGGCACACGCAAATGAAATTTTGCAATAGCAGAATACACACCATAAGCCACGTAGTCACTGAAACAGAAAATTGCTGTCGCACTTAAAGAATTCAGATCGGTCTGCTGTTCCAGCCATTTTCTGGCGATTTTATAGCCGCCGGTCCTTGTACTGTCGCATTCCAGAATCTGCACGGCGGACTCTGCTAAATCTTTTTCCTTAAGATAGGCCATAAACCCATCATAACGGTCCCGCGCAGAAGAAATGTACATTGGAGCAGAAATATACAAAAAGCTGCGATGCCCCAATTGATATAAATGTTGGGCAGCCAGATAACCTCCCTCATAGTCATTGCTCTGCACAAAATTAGCGGAGAGTCCCGGAAATTTACGCTGCATGATGACGTAGGGTACATTGGCATTTTCCAATTGGGCATGAGACTGCGTATTCTTCATGCAGGGAACAAGGAAGATACCGTCCACGCCGTGGTCGAGCATATTGCTGAGCACTGCACTTTCCTCATCCGGATTTCCGTTTGAATTACCCAGCATCAGCGTATAATTTGTTTCAGCGCAGACTTTTTCGATACCCTTGTACATATAGGAGAAGACCGGGTTGCAGATATCCGGGACGACTATGCCGAGCATCATGGATTTGGTGGTTTTTAAATAGCTGGCTGCTAGGTTCTTGCGATATCCAAGCCGCGCCGCGGTCTCCTTTACCAGATTCGTGGTCTCCTGGCCGATATCCGGCATGTTACGAAGCGCGCGGGAAACAGTATTGACCGAAACGCCTAGTTCATCTGCAATATCTTTTAATGTTATGGACACTTTATTATCCTCCGGTATCACATAGTTTCATTATTATATAAAAGCTGTATCATTACTGGTAACATTATACAATTGAATGACATTTGTGTCAAAAAAAAGTTGCAGCTCGCATCCGCGCTGTTGTGGTTCAGGGGCGTTTTGGACATATAGACGTTTTTTACGTTGTAATAGCCAAAATCGAGTCAGCCAACACCCAAATAAAGGCTTTTATGCTACACCTTGGACATATGCAGAATTTTTTGTCTGCTATGTCAAAAAATGAGAAGAATTTTGGGCGCTGAGAAGGGATTTTTCTGCATATGTCCAAAACGAAGATTAAAATGTACCCTATAAACTGGACACTCAAAATCCAATTTTATACCCAAAATCCATGGTTGTCCCCGTTTGGTAGACGCCATTTTACCGATTTATGCCTAACCAGATATTCTGGCAATGGCTGACCCCATTTTTACACAA